>NZ_JARACR010000020.1:0-74933 GCF_028765505.1 Aliivibrio sp. A6
TAAAAAAAGCGCTGACTTCATATCAGCGCTTTAATATAGATTCTTAATCAAGCATTACGCTTCATCTTTTTCCATATCATCTTCATTCTCTTCTCTTACGTAAAAACGTGAGAAGAACAAACCAATTTCAAACAGAATACACATAGGTACTGCAAGCAAAGTTTGAGAGATAATATCTGGTGGTGTCAGCATCATACCAACAACAAAAGCACCCACTACAATGTATGGTCGCTTTTCTCTGAGTGTTTCAGGCGTTGTTGCTCCTGTCCAGCACAGTAAGATAATGGCAACAGGTACTTCAAATGCAATACCAAAAGCCATAAATAGCGCTAAGACAAAATCAAGATAACTGGCAATATCCGTTGCTACTTGAACCCCTTCAGGTGCAATTGTGGTAAAGAAACCAAACACCAAAGGAAAGACAACAAAGTAAGCAAAAGAAACACCGGCGTAAAACAATAAAGAGCTTGAGAACAGTAATGGCATGACAAGTTTTTTCTCATGCTTATACAGTCCTGGAGCCACAAATGCCCACACCTGATAAAGAATCATAGGTACAGCAACAAATACCGATGCCACCAAAGTCAGCTTTATGGGCGTGAAAAAAGGTGACGCGACATCAGTTGCTATCATCGTTGCGCCCGCTGGTAATCTTTCTACCAAGGGTGCAGATAAGAACTCATAAATGTCGTTAGCAAACCAAACCAGACCTAAAAATACTACTATTACAGCAATTAATGCCTTTAATAGACGATTTCTTAGCTCTAGCAGATGAGTTAACAACGGTTGAGAGTGTTCAGCTGATGACATAATTACTCTGCTTTTGTTTTAGAAGTTGAATCAGATGTCACAGGAGCTGCTGTATCTACCTTTTGAGTATCTACGCTTTCTTCTGGTTTTGCATATGGACGAGTGACATCAGCTGCCGCTTGTTTTAACTCTTCCACTGATTTTTTAAGATCAGGGGCTAAGTCTTCCATATTCATCTGTTCTGCTTTACGCAAATTTTCTTGTAGCTCTTGTATTTTCAACTCTTGAGACAGCTCATCTTTGACGTTATTCGCCATGCTTTTTGCTGCACTCACAAATTGAACAACCGAACGAATCGCCTTTGGCAAACGTTCAGGTCCTAATACAACGAGCCCAACAACAGAGATCAGTATCAGTTCCCAAAAACCGATATCAAACACGTGTTATGCCTGCTCTTTGTCGTTTTGCTTTTGTTTTTCTACTGTTTCTGCTTCTTTTTTCTCTAAGTTTTGAGGAGCAACAAAGTCTGCGTCTTTTTTCGCATCTTTTGCTGTGTCTTCATCGCTTATTGCTTTTTTAAAGCCTTTAACTGCAGAACCCAAATCACTGCCTACACCGCGTAATTTCTTCGTACCAAATAGTAGAATAATGATTACTGCAATAATAAGAAGTTGCCAAATACTAATACCACCCATGCTTATTTCCTCAGCGTGTTAGGGGTTAAAAAATTGCTAAATAGAGTAACGTTTATTGACGATATGCTCGCCAGCTTAATAGCCAAAACGTGACTCCTGTAGCAGCACTAATTGATGCTAACGCAGTAATGTTACTGGTTAATAACACCGCAGAACAAATCAGCAGAGTTGCGCCAACATTAAATAGGAATTTACCTTTTGCTTGTTGTCGCTTACTTTGACGATACCCTGCGTAGAGTTTATCCATTCGCTGATTGAGAACTTTGCCCTGGCGCAAACTGTCATAAACTAAATCAGGTAGCTCAGGTAGTTTTTCTGCCCAGAATGGCGCTTTCTCAGTCAAAGCAGTCACAAAGGCTGCCGGTCCAATCTGTTTTGCCATCCACGTTTCTAAAAACGGTTTGGCGGTTGCCCATAGATCCAGTTGAGGATAAAGCTGTCGTCCTAACCCTTCTATGTACAATAATGTTTTTTGCAATAATACCAGTTGTGGCTGCACTTCCATATTAAAGCGACGTGCGGTATTAAATAAGTTCAATAGCACATGACCAAAAGAGATTTCCCCTAATGGCTTGGCAAAAATTGGCTCACACACCATGCGGATTGCAAACTCAAACTCTTCGACATTCGTGTCTGCCGGAACCCAACCTGAATCAACGTGCAATTGTGCGACTTTACGATAATCACTATTAAAGAAACCCAATAGATTTTCAGCTAAATAGCGCTTATCTTCTTTATTGAGTGTTCCAACAATACCACAGTCCAATCCAATCCATTGTGGATTATCTGGATTATCTGGATTAACGAAAACATTGCCAGGGTGCATATCGGCATGAAAGAAACTGTCACGGAATACTTGAGTAAAGAAGACCGATACACCACGCTCAGCTAATAGCTTCATGTTAGTGCCATTTCTTTCTAACTGGGCAATGTCTGATACTTGAATACCATAAATACGCTCAGACACCATTAAATGTTCAGAGCTTAAATCTAAAATGACTTCTGGTACATACAGCTCTTCGCTACCTTCGAAGTTTCGGCGTAGCTGCATTGCATTGCTAGCCTCTCTTCTTAAGTCTAGTTCATCCACTAGGGTTTTTTCGTATTCCTCAATGACTTCAACCGGCTTTAAACGGCGCGCTTCAGGAATATGTTGTTCAACTAACCTTGCCATGCGATACATTAAACGAATATCGGCTTCTATCACAGGGCGAATATCAGGACGAATTACTTTCAGAACAATCTCACGACCAGATTCTTTAAGTTTGGCAGTATGAACCTGTGCAATCGAAGCAGAAGCCAATGGGATTATATCGAAATCAGTAAACCAATTTTCTAGTGGTCCACCTAATGATATTTCCATTTGGTCTTTTGCTAATTGACCATCAAATGGAGCGACCTGATCTTGTAATAATGCCAACTGATCTGCTAAATGCGGAGGAAAGAGATCACGACGAGTCGACATCATTTGACCGAACTTAATCCAAACAGGACCCAGTTCTTGCAACGCTAAACGTAAGCGTTCCCCCAGTGGTTTTTCTGGATGCTTATTTTTAATCCAAAAAAGACCACGACGTAAACGCTTTGGTAGTTGAGTTAACGCATGATCAGGCAGCAGTTCATCCAAGCCATACTCAAGTTGAACCTTGGTAATATGATATAGGCGTTTTAACTCTGATGGCGTCATGCGCGCTCCATTGGATTATTGGTTAATAATCGCGTTAAACGTTCATCTAACTTTGCGAGTTGATTTTCAACATCAGACACTTGGTCACAGAAGTGTGCAATTTCTAATGGTGCTGGTGCGATTTTCCACTCTTCCGTTAATACTTCTGCTGCATGACGTGTTTGACGAGTAATTTGTTTTTTTACCCAACACGCACTGCCTTTCACGCCACTTACTAACGTATGAGCAACAATATCTCCTGTGTATTGAGATAACTTCTCTTCTACATCAGGTTTTAACTCTTCAAGTAACCCTGAAAATTGCTGAGCCAGTTTTAAATCACCTTCTAATACCAACTTATCTTGTTTGATAAGTTGAGTAATATTGTTTTGGTTACGCAATTGCGGCAAAACAGAAAGATTTAAAGCAAGATAGCAATCAGCTTGGCCTTCAAATTGAGAAAGAATATCAACTTGTAAATGACTAAAGACAAAGAAAAGCTCCTTGTTCACTTCATTTAAATGAACATGAATAATTTTGCCTTTTAAGCGCAATAAAGCAGCTTTACTATCTGGTGACTCTTTTAACAGTGTATTTAACCCTGTTTCCATCACGCCTGTTACAAACGGTTCTAATGGCATTGGTTTTATCCTTTAAAACTTGTAACCGCGGTGCAGAGCAACAATACCACCCGTTAGGTTGTAGTAGTTTGCTTGTTCAAAGCCCGCTTCTTCCATCATGCCCTTCAATGTTTCTTGATCTGGGTGCATACGAATGGATTCAGCAAGATAACGATAGCTGTCTGCATCATTTGCAATCAACTCACCCATTTTTGGTAATAGGTGAAAAGAGTACGCGTCATAAATTTTTGATAATGGCTCAAGAATTGGTTTTGAAAATTCCAGCACGAGTAGACGACCACCCGGCTTAAGCACGCGGAACATCGAACGTAATGCTTTGTCTTTGTCTGTCACATTGCGAAGACCAAAACTAATGGTAATACAATCAAAGTGATCATCTGGGAATGGCAGTTCTTCCGCATTTGCTTGTACGTAATTCACGTTACCAACAATACCCATATCGCGTAATTTGTCGCGACCAACGTTCAACATTGAGTTATTGATATCCGCTAAAATCACTTGGCCTGTATCACCAACAATACGCGAGAATTTAGCAGTAAGATCACCAGTACCACCGGCTAAATCAAGAACTTTATGACCAGGACGTACGCCACTGCAATCAATCGTGAATCGTTTCCAAACACGGTGAACACCACCAGACATAAGGTCATTCATGATGTCGTATTTTGCTGCTACAGAGTGAAATACCTCTGCAACTTTCGCTACTTTTTCGTCTTTCGCGACTGTGGTGAAGCCGAAGTGCGTTGTTTCTTCAGCCATGTTCATCTTGTCCGTCATTTTTCGTCCTCTAGAGATTGTTCGCTGAATCCCTACTCTCTGAATTCAACAGCGCTCTAGTCTACTTTATCCAAGCCATTATCACCAAGTGTTTGCAGTGTATCTGCTTCAAAAGATTGCTCAATAAATTTACGATTTATATCTCGCTTCACTTCAACGCCTAACTCTTTAAAGCTTTCTGCCTGGCGAATAAGATTGCCTCGTCCACTTGCGAGCTTATTCATTGCACCTTGGTAACTTTGGTTGGCTTTATCTAATGAGCCACCCACCGCTTCCATATCATCAACAAATAAACGCATTTTGTCGTATAACTTACTGGCGCGATCGGCAATGATTTTTGCGTTTTGGTTTTGTCTCTCGTTACGCCATAAGTTACTAATGGTTCTTAGTGCCACAAGTAACGTTGTAGGGCTTACAATTATAATGTTCTGTTCCATGGCATCTGATATCAAAGAAGGGTCAGCTTCAATTGCAACTTGGAATGCTGGCTCTACAGGAATGAACATTAAGACATAATCAAGGCTACGTAAGCCATTTAACTTATGGTAATCCTTTTTACTTAATCCGCGTAAATGAGCGCGGATAGCCATCAAGTGTTCATCCAACGCTTGCTCTTTTTGATTAAAGTCATCACTGTTAAAAAATCGCTCATACGCCACCAAGGTCATTTTTGAATCGACCACGACGTCTTTCTCATCAGGTAAGTGAACAATCACATCAGGGTAAAAACGCTTACCGTCTTCGTCATCCATACTGACTTGAGTGTCGTACTCATGGCCTTCTCGCAAACCGGATTCTTGCAATACACGAGCAAGGACCACTTCACCCCAATTGCCTTGCTGTTTGTTATCACCTTTAAGTGCGTTGGTCAGGTTTACCGCCTCTTGTGTCATTCGTTCGTTCAACTGTTGCAAGCTACGAATTTCATGCACTAAGGTGTGACGTTCTTTAGCTTCAAAACCAAAACTGTCGTTAACCTGTCTTTTAAATCCTTCTAACTGTTCTTTTAATGGTGACAACAAGCCTTCTAAACTGACTTTGTTTTGCTCATCTACTGTTTTGGTTTTTTGTTCAAAAAGTTGGTTGGCTAAGTTTTCAAATTGTTGTTTTAAACGCAACTCTGCACGCTCCAGCATCTCAAGCTTTTCTTGGCTCGATTTACGCTCTTCTTCATGACGAGCTTCTTGCTCTCTCAGCTCTGCTTCAACATTCGAATTTGCTTGGCGTGAAAACTCCAATTGCTGGGTTAAATATTCTTTCTCTTTTTGGATCGAATCAAAATAGCGCAACTTTTCCATTGCTGCCATTAGGCGACCATGAGACTGTTTTTGTTCTTGTGCTAACTGATCTCTTTCGCCATCTAATTCATTCAGCGCTATTTGTTGTTTTTCTAACTGCAGATTGAGTTGGCTTAATTGAGTTGAGGCGAGTTTTTTTTCTGACTCTAATTCATGCTCTAATAAGGCTAATTCTTGCTGATTACGACTTTTTGTTAATACATGTGCAACGGCATAAGCAATGCTTGCCCCTGCAAAACCAAACAATAAATGGCCACCAAATTGATTAAAAAATTCCATAACTCACTCAATACAAAAACTTATTCTTATAGGATATTTTGATACTGGATAAATGTCCAGTTAACACTATTTTTCAAGCACAGGTACACTCCTGATCTAAATGGATTTCTAACTGAGAATAATAACAATGAATGAACGTCGTGCTTTAGGATTTGGAATCGCTGCTGTTCTATTATGGTCAACCGTCGCAACCGCTTTTAAAATCACCCTTGAGCATTTTACCCCCACTCAGATGCTAACTATCGCAAGTGCCGTCTCTATTCTTGCATTAGCGGGGGTGGCCGCTTATCAAAAAAACTTATCGAAATTAGTGGATACCTTTCTAGCCAACCCTTTGTACTACATTTTATTAGGCGCAATTAATCCACTGGCTTACTACTTAGTTCTCTTCAAGTCTTACGATTTACTACCCGCTTCTCAAGCGCAACCAATCAATTACAGCTGGGCAATTACTTTGACGTTAATGGCGGCGGTTTTTCTTGGTCAAAAAATACGTAAGCAAGATTGGATAGCCTGTGTCTTGGGCTACGCTGGGGTTATCGTTATTGCCACCAAAGGTGATGTCTTAGGCTTAGAATTTGACAGCCCTTTAGGTGTCGGTCTGGCTCTCGTTTCAACCTTATTGTGGGCAAGTTACTGGATTTTAAATGCGAAAAATAAGGCCGACCCAATTCTTGGTTTACTGCTTGGTTTTTTAGTCGCTTTGCCTGTGGCGATTGGCTTGAGTATTTATGAAGGTGCGCCTTGGGCACAAATCCCAATGAGTGGTTGGCTAGCGGTGTCTTATGTCGGTTTGTTTGAGATGGGCATAACGTTTGTATTGTGGTTATCAGCACTGCGTTTAACTAAAAATACAGCGCGTATCAGTAACCTAATTTTTGCTTCTCCTTTTATTTCGTTACTGCTGTTGGCAAACATTATTGGTGAAGAGATCCATCCATCAACCTTAATTGGTTTAATTATGATTGTGTGCGGATTATTAGTTCAACAATTTTATGGTAAGAAAAAAGAAGAAGAAATTGCAATTGAGAATGAATAGATAGCAGCTTATCAGACACAAAAAAAGCAGCGATCATTCGCTGCTTTTTTATTGTTGTTACTTATTTAGTCAGCACACATTATTTGCTTGCTAAATAAGCTTGAAAATCTTCTAAAGAGACGCCTTCTTTGGCCATTTCTTCGGCTAATTTTTTTGTTGTTTCGCCTTTGCGCTCTTCAATTACCACTTGGAATTGGTAAATAAGATCACGCAATGTTGGTACAGACACTTGTCGTGCCGCACTTCGTACTCGTTCTTGGCTTTGATTACCAAGTTCTGAAAGAAGTCGACCAAACATGAGTTTCTCTGGCGACTCTTCCATTTGCTCTAGAACACGAGCCATTTCAATAATAGACATCGACATTGCGTGTTTTGCCCTGTTTTTATAATCAATCAATAATAATATAAGTGCTGAATATACACCGAAACGAAAACTAACTGAATATATTAAAAGTCAAAAATGCTTTATTTATGTACAAATTATGCGATTAATGGCGATTACACAAATAAAATTATTCCACGATTTTCTCTGAATGCCATACTTTTCCTTTTTTACTCAATAGAATCAGCAAGCCTGGGATAAGAAGCCACATCATTAGCGTTAAAAGCTGTGCAGAAGGGAGTGCTAATCTTTGCATTGTGCCAACAATGACGCCCGCACCACTCATTTGGAATAACCCTAATAATGCAGCAGCAGTGCCCGCTCTATCACCAAAAGGTGCTAATGCTTTACCTGCCGCCGAACCCAGTACCCATGCGAAGCCTACTGACGAGAAGAAAATCGGGATCATAAACGCCCAAGCTTGCTGAATATGTTGGAACCCTAGCATCAACCCACCTGCAGCGATGAGCACACTCAAGCCAAAAAGAAGTGCTTTTCGAGTTCCGAATCTGATCATAAATTTAGGTGCAGCAAAACACGCCGCGATATTTAATACCGCATTTACCGCAAACCAATTAGTAAATTCTTGCATTGTCAGCCCAAGCTTATCAATCAGGAAAACCGGTGCAGAAGTAACGTAAGCTAAGATAACTCCCATCGCTAACATACATAAGGTTGCGTGGAATAAGAATGTTGGATGCTGTAGTACCGACCAATAGCGAGATGGACTAATTAATCGCCCTGTTTGTACTGTCTCTTTCGGTTTTGTTTCTTTGTAATTAATCGCTATCAACGCAAGAGCGACTAGTGCAAAACCAGCCATAAAACTGAAGTTTGAACGCCAACCAAAATGAATGGTTAAGTAACTGCCCAAAATAGGGGCTAATGCCGGTATAAAACAGATAGCTCCGTTAAGGTAACTGATCATTCGGCCACTTTTTTCTGCTCCAAACGAATCACGAACCGAAGCAAAAGCCGCAACTGACGTCGCACACGCACCAAAACCTTGCAGCAATCGAGCAACTAATAGCATTTCCATCTCTTGAGCGGAATACGCAAGAGCCGCACTCAAGCCATAAATGACAATACCCGTTAAAGCAATTGGACGACGCCCATAACGGTCAGCAAGCGGACCTGCGAACAACTGACCAAGGCCCATACTAAACATAAACCAAGTAATCGTATCTTGACCTAACGTTGGCGCTACTTGAAATTCGCTTACCATCATAGGTAAAGCAGGAAGGTATATATCGATAGCTAATGGACTAAATAAAACCAAAATAACCATTAACGTAATAATTTTTTTATCTGATTGTTGTATTGGTAATGCTGAAACTGGCGTGTGCATGTGTAACTCCTAAAATAGTCCGTGGAGTGTACGTAATTAGAGATATGAACAGAAATGGTTTATATTCAGATCTAACATTCTATTTTGGAATATCTCTATGTTTTTTGAAAAACTGAGTAAAGTCGACCTCAATTTATTGCTTACACTTCATCTATTGTTGGAAGAAAAAAGCGTTACACGTGCAGCGCAGCGTCTTTGTTTAAGCCAGTCTGCGGTCAGTAAAAACTTAGCTAAACTGCGGGAACAATTTAATGACCCTCTGTTTACTCGTACTGCTTATGGCCTACTACCCACAGCCAAAGCTCGTAATCTTCAGCGACAACTGCAAACCTTATTAAGTCATTTGGAAAGCATCACAGAATCCGCCACCTTTGAGCCTCAGCGCAGTCATTATCGTTTTCGTGTCGGTTTAGTGGAGAGTACCTATCCATTGCTTTTACCGCACTTCATGTCTTACATTTTAAATGAAGCGCCTAATGTCATGCTGGATACCCACGCCTGGGATACCAATACTCTAAAGAAACTGCAATCAGGCGAAATGGACATTGGTATTACCGGGAAAGATCTCGATCCAAAATACGCAAACATCACGATGCACATGCCTGCTGATATTCGAGGCCAAGAGATTTATCGAGACAGTCAAATGTGCTTGGTTCGCCAAGATCATCCGGTACTCACTCAAGAGTGGACATTAGATACTTATCTTCAACAACGTCACGTTCAAGTGCGTTGTGATGGTAAAGATCAATGGCTGCTTGATTACAAGCTTGCCGATAAAGGACTTGAGCGAAGCATTGGTATTATCGTCCCTGACTTTAATAGCGCAGCCAGTTTATGCACCCATACCGACTTAGTGTTCACCGCGCCAAGTCATTTTATTAAACTTATCGCCAAGCAACTCAATTTGGTTGTATTACCTCTACCAACAGAGCTGCCCCAAATGGCCTACACGCTCTTTTGGCACCAACAAAAAGACAATGATGCTGCCAATTGTTGGCTACGCAATATCATAATCAGCCACTGTAAAGATTTATCAGCATCAACAATTGCAGATACGCAATAAAAGCGCTAGGTTATAGCTCAATCATATAACTATGCTTCTGCCTCGGAACGATACGGACAGAACAATAATAAGGACAATCCAGATGCATCCTCAAACTTCTCAACGCATAGAGCAACTTCGCTCTTGGCTTGCTCAACAAGATTTCGACGCCCTTATCATTCCACATGAAGATGAATTTTTAGGCGAGTACATTCCTGAGCATAACGAACGTCTATTGTGGGCAACAGGGTTTACTGGCTCTGCTGGTGCTGCGGTTATCACCAAAGATAAAGCCGCTATTTTTGTTGATGGCCGTTACACGGTTCAAGTTCGTAAACAAGTACCTGCAGAAGTGTTTGAATATCGTCACCTTCATGAAGAGCCGCTATTAGAGTGGATTAAAGATACGTTAGCTACGAATGCTAAAGTGGCTATTGATCCTCGCATGCACACAGCACTATGGCTTAAGAGTGCAACAAAAACCGTTGAAGGTTTTTTCACACTCGAAACGGTCAGCGAGAATCCAATCGACTTAATTTGGAATGACCGTCCTGAGGTAAAAGTCTCTGATGTTCGTTTAATGGAATTAGCTCTAGTAGGCCAATCAAGCGCCGATAAACGTCAAGAAATAGCCAAAGAAGTAACAAAGAAAAATGCAGATGCGGCACTATTAACGCAATTAGATTCAATTTGTTGGTTACTGAACGTGCGTGGTTTAGACGTATCTCGCCTTCCAGTATTGCTTTCTCATGCGATTATTCACGCAGATGAAACCGTGGATTTCTTCTTAGACCCGAGCCGCCTTCCAGCAGAGTTTAACGCTCATGTAGGTAACGGTGTTCGTGTTCACAAACCAGAAGCACTTCAATCAATTCTACAATCACTTACTGGTAAAAAAGTGTTAGTTGATTCAGCAACCTCAAACGCATGGATGTCATTAGTATTATCTGATGCGGATGCAGAAATCATTGAAGCATCAGATCCATGTTTACTACCAAAAGCCGCTAAAAACGAAACAGAAAAGGCTGGCATGAAAGCGTGTCATATTCGTGATGGCGTTGCGATGGTGAAATTTTTAACTTGGTTTGACGCTGAGATCGAAGCGGGCAATTTACATGACGAAGCGGTACTTGCTGATAAACTTCAAGGTTTCCGAGAGGAAGATGCAACCTTAGCTGATTTAAGTTTTGACACCATTTCAGCAGCAGCCGGCAATGCAGCAATGTGTCACTACAATCATGAAAACCAACCTGAACCAGGTAAGCTACAAATGAACAGCTTATACCTTGTTGATTCAGGCGGTCAGTACCCAGATGGCACAACAGACATTACTCGTACCTTGCCAGTAGGTACACCAAGTGATGACATCAAGCAGCAATTTACTTTAGTTCTTAAAGGCCACATTGGTTTGGCCTCTGCTCGCTTCCCTAAAGGAACTTGCGGTCATCAACTAGATATCCTTGCTCGCCAGCATTTATGGGCTCAAGGCTACGATTACGATCACGGCACGGGTCACGGTGTTGGTCACTTCCTAAGTGTTCACGAAGGACCTCAACGTATTGCTAAAGTAGTTAACAACACCGCTCTTATCCCAGGAATGGTGTTATCTAATGAGCCTGGTTATTATCGTGCAGATGAGTTTGGTATCCGTATTGAGAACTTAGAGCTGGTCGTTGAAATCGAAACTCAAGGTGATTTCTCAGTTCTTGGTTTTGAATCTTTAACTCGTTGTCCTATCGATAAGCGTTTAATCAATGTTGATATGTTGAACCGCCCAGAACTTACTTGGCTAAACAACTATCACCAGAAAGTGTGGGATGATGTTAGTCCTCTTGTTGATGGTGAAGTAAAAGAATGGCTTAAACAAGCGACTGCTGAATTACGCTACGAAAGCTAATCAATTAAAGCACAATAAAGAAAATGCCACGTATCTATTGCATAGAAGAGTAAATGTATAGAAGAGCAAACGTGGCATTTTTATTTAAAAATCTATTAAGGGACAAAGCAATCATTTATCCCTTGATGTTTCACGTGAAACATCAACTTGAATAGCTTCTATCCCAGTCCTTCCAAACCGGTTCAAACCCCCTCGCTTGTACCGCTAAAGACACGGACTCGGCAGATCGCTCATCACTAATAGAAAATTGTTCAAGCTCTTGATCATCATTAGCATAGCCACCAGGTTGAGTTTTCGATGCTGCTGATATTGACGTTATCCCCAAAGGCAACACATTATCTCTAAAGTGTGCCGACTCTCGAGTAGACAGTGATAACTCAACTTCAGGGTTTAGTAACCGGTAAGCACAAATCAATTGAACTAACTGCTTATCACTCATGATCGATTTAGGTTGAAGTGCACCTTCACATGGCCGCAATCTTGGAAAAGAAATAGAATAACGCGTTTGCCAATATCGACGCTCTAAGTAGTCCAAATGCGCCGCCACAAAAAAACAATCCGTTCGCCACTCTTCTAAACCGATAAGCGCACCAATACCTATTTTGTCTATGCCCGCTTTTGCTAATCTATCTGGTGTTTCTAAGCGATATTGAAAGTCCATTTTATTTCCACGAAGATGATGTTCTGCATACGTCGATGGATGATACGTTTCTTGATACACCATTACCGCATCCAACCCTAAGGTTTTTAATTCTGCATACTCTTCTTGTTCAAGAGGCTGAATTTCCATCGCAAGGTAATTAAACGACTGCTTTATCTGTGGTAGTGTTTGACGAAAATAATTCATTCCAACTTTAGTTTCGTGCTCTCCTGTTACCAAAAGAACACTATCAAAATTCATCGCCTTAATCGCCATCACTTCCTGTGCAATCTCATCTTGGTTGAGCGTCTTTCTCTTAATGCGATTCTCCATTGAAAAGCCACAATAAGTACATGCATTCGCGCAAAGGTTAGAAAGATACAAAGGAATATAAAAACCAATCGTATGGCCAAAGCGTTGGCGAGTTAATCGTGCAGACTCTTGAGCCATTTGTTCAAGGTATCTTTCTGCTGCTGGAGAAACTAATGCTTTAAAGTCTTCTAGATCCCGCTTGGGTTTATTCAACGCTCTTTCAACATCATGATGCGTTTTACTATAGATAGAGAGCTTAACCTCATCCCAATGTAACTTTTTCCATTCATCAGTAAATGTCATTTCATTCACCTTAATCAAGAAATGCCGTTAATGGACTAGAAGCAACCGCTTGGGTATTTACGGGCGCTAAGCCATTCTCGTAAGCTAATCGACCAGATTGCACCGCTAACTTAAAGGCGGTCGCCATTGCGATTGGATTTCTTGCAGCTGCAATCGCCGTGTTCACAAGAACAGCATCAGCACCAAGTTCCATCGCAAAAGCCGCATGTGATGGCGCACCAATGCCAGCATCAACCACAACAGGCACTCGTGATTGGTCGATAATAATCTCTAAAAAATCGCGACTGACAATGCCTTTATTTGAACCAATCGGCGCACCTAGTGGCATTACCGCAGCGCAACCTACTTCTTCTAATCGCTTACACAACACCGGATCAGCATGACAATAAGGCAAGACAACAAACCCTTGCCTCACTAGCTCTTCTGCTGCTTTTAGTGTTTCAATTGGGTCTGACATTAAGTACTTAGGATCTGGATGAATTTCTAATTTTAGCCAGTTTGTTCCCAATGCTTCACGCGCCAGTTGTGCGGCAAAGATTGCCTCACGAGCATTTTTAGCACCAGACGTATTGGGTAATAAGTGAATTCCAGCATCTACTATGGGTTTTAAAATATTGTCTGCTGGGTTATTCACCTCAACACGCTTTAACGCCATGGTTGATAATTCAGAACCAGATTCGATGAGTGCTTTTTGCATGATCTCTGAATTAGGAAATTTTCCTGTCCCTGTAAATAAACGCGAACTAAACGTCTTATCTCCGATGGTTAATAAGTCACTCATATTAGCCCCCTGCGATAGCTTGAAATAAAGAGATGGATTCACCCTGCGATAACCCACGCTTTTGCCATTCCGATCTCGGAATTATCTGATTACTGATCGCGATAGCACCCCCTTGTGTATTAATGCCATGGTGTTCCAAAAATGAAGCCATAGTATGAGATGCTTCAACTCGGTAAGTCACACCATTAAGTTCTATTGAAATTAAATCACTCATGACAAGCCTCTCCCGTTGAGTATGTTTCACGTGAAACATCATTGCTTACTGTTGAAGAACAGATTGAACATTGATTGTCTTTTGGAATTTTTATCGATGTCCAACTTAAAGATCGACCATCAAACTGATGAATTGAGTCCCACTTCATGTAACTCGGTTGTGTAAGATATTTAATGGTTTCTAATGCCTGTAGGTTTCCTATCATGCCAACTACCGGACCTACAATTCCGAACGACTGACAGTTTTGTGTTTGGTGGCTTTCGGCAAAAGGAAATAAGCAGTGATAGCAAGAGGTGTTATTTTCCGTAACGTGATTTGAAAACAGCATTAACTGCCCTTGCCAACCAATTGCTGCACCTGAAATAAGAGGAACATTATGCTTCACACACGCCGCGTTAATTTCATGTCGTGTCGGCAAATTATCAGAACAATCCAAAACCACATCCACTTGGTTAATAAAGCGAGATAATTCTGGCTCTGTTAGCTTGTGACTGATCACTTCAATATGAGTGGTACCGTTCAGCCCTTTAAGTTGCTGCGCCATTGCCATCGCTTTATTTTGGTTTAGGTTGTTATCGCGATAGACCACTTGGCGCTGTAAGTTGCTTAACTCAACCTTGTCTCCATCGGCAATAATTAATGTACCGATACCAGAAGCGGATAAATACATTCCAACTGAAGAGCCTAGTCCGCCACAACCGACTATCAGAACCGTACTATTTCTTAATGTGACTTGCCCTTTTTCACCAATGTCCGGCAACATAATTTGACGGCTATAACGCAGAAAATCTTGGTCACTTAATCCTTCCATCAGCAGATTACTCATGAATAACCTCCTGTTGGTTTACTTTTCTTGGTTTCGCAATAATGGCGTTAAATTGAGATACCGCTTGGGGAATATCTTCAGCTTGAGTTATAGCGCGAACCACAGCAATACTGTCTACACCGGTTTGCCAAACATCTTCAGCTACGGATAAATCAATACCGCCAATCGCAACGGTCGGAGTGTCTCCAGCTAATTGTTGATTCTTTGCAAGATTGGTTAAACCTTGTGGTTGTGATGGCATATCTTTCGTTGGTGTCGGGAAAATATGGCCCAGCGCTAAATAGCTTGGATTTAATGCTTTTACTTTTAGTAACTCTCTATCATCGTGTGTGGATAATCCAAGACAAATACTGGCATCAGAAATAGCCTGTAAATCGGCAATTTCTATGTCTTCTTGTCCCAGATGAATACCAAATGCCTTATGCTTAATGGCTAATTGCCAATAGTCATTGATGAACACTTGAGCATCGTATTCTCGTCCAAGTTTAATCGCTTTGATAATCTGTTGCTCTAAATCGGTTTGTTCCGGATTCTTAATTCTCAGTTGGATTGTCTTTACATCAAGTTTTAATAACACCTCAATCCATGACACATCATCAACCACGGGATACAGGCCAAACTTACTTTTATCAATTCTAGGGAACGCAAACATCGCAGTCTCACTTCAATTCCGTACACAAAAGATAAGAGATGTTCCACGTGAAACACCCCTTACTATCTCGTTATTCAGCTTCTACCGCTGGATGATAAAGTTCAGAACCTGACGCTTTAAACTCTTCTGATTTCTGACGCATTCCCTCTAGAGGATCATCAATCATTTTGATCTCAATCGCTTGGTCTAATGCGACTTGATCGATATCTTTAGCGTACTCACGAACCTCTTGTGAGATTTTCATTGAACAGAATTTAGGCCCACACATTGAACAGAAATGAGCGACTTTGCCCGACTCTTGCGGTAAGGTTTCATCGTGATATTCACGTGCAGTGATAGGATCTAATGATAGATTAAACTGGTCTTCCCAGCGGAATTCAAAACGAGCTTTTGATAATGCGTTATCACGAATTTGTGCACCCGGATGGCCTTTGGCTAAGTCACCTGCATGAGCAGCTAACTTATAAGTTATTAATCCCGTTTTAACATCGTCTTTGTTTGGTAATCCTAAATGTTCTTTTGGCGTTACATAACACAACATGGCACAGCCATACCAACCAATCATGGCTGCACCAATACCTGAAGTAATATGATCATACCCAGGTGCAATATCTGTCGTTAATGGACCTAATGTATAGAATGGCGCTTCATGACAATGTTTAAGTTGCTCGTCCATGTTCTCTTTAATCATGTGCATAGGAACATGGCCGGGGCCTTCGATAATAACTTGAACATCGTAATCCCACGCGACTTTGGTTAACTCGCCTAAAGTACGTAATTCAGCAAATTGCGCTTCGTCATTAGCGTCAGCAATAGAGCCCGGACGCAATCCATCACCCAAGGATAAGGCTACATCGTACTTAGCACAGATTTCACAGATCTCGCGAAAGTGCGTATATAAGAAGCTTTCTTGGTGATGAGCCAAGCACCACTTCGCAATGATTGAGCCACCGCGTGAAACAATCCCGGTAACGCGTTTTGCTGTCATTGGTACATAACGAAGCAGTAAACCTGCGTGAATGGTAAAGTAATCAACGCCCTGTTCAGCTTGTTCGATTAAGGTATCTCGCATCACTTCCCAGTTAAGGTTTTCGGCTACACCATTCACTTTTTCTAGCGCTTGGTACATAGGAACCGTGCCAATTGGGACAGGGCTATTACGTAGAATCCACTCACGGGTTTCATGAATATTTCGACCCGTAGATAAATCCATAACCGTATCACCGCCCCAACGCGTTGACCAAACTAGCTTCTCCACTTCTTCTTCAATCGATGAGCTCACTGACGAGTTACCAATATTGGCGTTAACTTTTATTAAGAAATTACGGCCGATAATCATTGGTTCTGCTTCTGGATGGTTTATGTTTGATGGGATAATTGCGCGCCCTTCAGCAACCTCTTTACGCACAAATTCAGGTGTGATTTCTTTTGGTAAGTTAGCTCCAAAACTATGTCCAGGGTGTTGATGGTTTAACTGCTCATCAGCGAATTTCTGGCGACCCATATTTTCACGGATAGCTATATATTCCATTTCAGGTGTGATTATTCCCTGACGCGCATAATGCAGTTGAGTAACACATTGACCTTGTTTAGCGCGACGAATCGTTGGGAGGTTTCCATAACGAAGTTCATCAAGGGTTTCATCCGCTAAACGCTCTTGCGAATAAACGGAACTAACGCCATCAAGCAACTCGGTATCATTTCGCTCTTCAATCCAACGCTCACGAAGTTTTGGTAATCCTTGGTATACATCGATATCGTAGCTTGGATCGGTATACACACCCGAAGTGTCATAAACTTGAATCGGCTCATTCGGTTCAAGAATTGGATTGTCTTTCGTCCCACCGACCAAGCTATCAGCCAATAAAATTTCACGCATAGGTACGCGGATATCTGGGCGAGATCCTTCAATATAAACTTTTTTTGAGTTTGGGTATGGTTGAACCGATAAAGATTCAATATTAGTTTTAGCATCTAAACGTGCTTGTTTGCGACTTGACGACATAGCAAAATTCCTTGATAAAAATAGAATAATTGCTTGTCGGATTTGAGTTGTAGAAAGAGGTTCTTAGTATGAGAGACAACGAGAGTAAGCCTGCGTATTTATATGCGATGAATTAAACAAATAGACTAAAGCTAAAATTCAGCTGCGGTTTATCATTAAATAATTCGATTAGTGGCTAACATACTAAGATAAAAATTATCTCTTGTTCCCTTCGCAGGTATTAGCCTGATCAGGTTCTACGGATCCCGCAATGCGGTCTCAGCTCGTACTTTAAAAAGCACTAAGCACTCCGACAAGTTTCTTTCAGATCTTTGAATCAAAATCTGAACGTGTTCGGAGTATAAAGAAAGTATGCAAGAAATGAAATGGAAGAGAAAAAAGTTATCAAGTGGTTGGCTGAGTTTGTGAGTGAACGCATATTGAGCTTTGTATGTAACAATTCATATTGAATCTTGTGTGCTTCATAGCAAAAAAACCACCTTTGTCATCCGCAGCTCTTACACCACCAAATACAATGTTCTTTTTTTGTGGAGAAGCACATTAGGTTCTAAACACACAATCATTACATATTAAACCTTGTGTGCTTCGTAACAAAAAACCACCTTTGTCATCCGTAGCTCTTACACCAACAAAAACAGTGTTCTTTTCTGTGGAGAAGCACATTAGGTTTAAATACTCTCAACAAGGTTTTAATCTACATTCGTTTCACGTGAAACTATTTGTCATTTTTAGTTAGCTTATTCGCTAAATGTTTTAACCATGAAGAATTATATTCACGATATGATCCAATTTTATTAGAGCCATCATGATCACGTCCATGCACCAATGTTTTAGACACGGCAACGCGTTGTGAAGAATAAATACCCGTATGGCCACTAAAGTAATACGCGGTATAACACGCTAAGGCAAAGTAAGGTAAGTAATCCGCACCAAACAACTCAACCCCCATTATCGTACACGCTAATGGCGTATTGGTTGCCGCAGCAAATACGGCTAAGAAACCTAATGCTGCAAACAAATCAACTGGAGCACCCAAAACCCAAGCAAGGAAATTACCCAAAGTCGCACCAACAAAGAACAGAGGTGTTACCTCACCACCTTTATACCCTGCCGCTAATGTGATCGCCGTTAAGAGTAGTTTTAAAATCCAACTATACCACTCAGCACCACCAGCACTGAATGCCGAAGTAATACTCACTCCACCATCACGGCTTGGATAAACACCAATACCAATGTAATCGTAATTACCAATTAACTGCGTAATGGCAATAACCATTAAGCCACCTACAACTACGATTAAATATGGGTTTTTAAGCGTGGCATTAAATACATCTTTAAAGCCGTGAGTTAATTCACCAAACAGATAACCCGCCAAGCCAAACACAATCGCAGCAATAATCACCTTCGCCATTAATACCAAATCAATATCAACTGCATGACCAAATAAGGTACTGACTTGATCAAAGCTAATTAAGTAATGAGTATGGTGAGCCCCCCACGCAGAGGCCACGACATTTGCTAAAATTGCCGCCAACAAAGCAGGAATGATGGCATTGAATTTAATACGACCTATAAATAACACTTCAAGCGCAAAGATAGCGCCAGTAAATGGGGTGCCAAAGATAGACGCAAAACCCGCTGCAACACCAGCCGTCAGCATCATTCGTCGATCATCTTCAGATAGCTTAAACACTCTAGACAACAAATCTGTCGTTGCTCCACCAATCTGAACCGCCGTACCTTCTCGACCTGCCGAGCCACCAAATAGATGCGTAATAACCGTCGTAATTAACACCAATGGCCCCATTCGAACAGGAACACCCTCTCCCGCTTGATTTATCTCATCCATGATCAAGTTATTACCACCTGCTGAGTTTTTCCCCCAGTTACGGTAACTGTATACGATCACTAAACCTGCCAACGGCAGAAAATAAATTAGCCAAGGATTGGCAATACGAGCTTGAGTCGCTTCGCTTAACAACCAAAGAAAAAAGGCATTAAATGAACCAACTAGTAACGCAACAGGGATAACGAGTAGTGACCAACGGAACATTTGATAAAAGTTTTGCAGATTACGATTTAGAGGATGCGCCATGAATTTCTATCTTTTAATAATGGTTAATCAAAAGGATAGACGATCTTAGAAGAGAAGAGAAATAACAAGCAGCTCTACTATAGACAGATCTATCCCAATACGATCAAAATCACTGATCAGGATAACGCTACAGTAGGAATCATTATCTCTAAATTAGAGCGGTTAAAGGTGGAAATCCATCACCCGTGACTGACATTGGAATCAATCAACAAAACAAATGCTACTCCTATCATTTATAAATGGCAAATAAAAAAGGCACACCAACTTAGGTATGCCTTTTCAAAACTATTCAGTAAATCATTTACCAAGTTAATACCGGAGTGTAACCACTCACCATGTTTACCATTTTTGTATTAACGTTTTCGAATCCTTTCCAAAGTTTTTTTGTTACTGCTTTTTTCTTTGTTCTTGGTTGCTGTCTGCCATACATTTCTTCGTTAAGCATTTTTTTTGCAGCCATTTGACCAAGATAAACAGAACCTAAATCGTAACCCATTTAAACAAAACCCTAGATGATTAATTAAACAACGATTTTACTCTTCATTTCACAAAAAACAAGATATAGATCACACTTTATAACTGGTGTGATAGTTAGATATTGCTTAAGTGAATTAACAAGGGCTCTAAATAATGAAAACAAGAAATGAACTACATAAGACAGAGAAAATACCGATATCAAAACTTTAACGAAACTAATAGTCTTTCAAATGGAAACCATAACATCTTGCAACTATTAATTAGAGCGCATTGAGAATTAAGACACTTCTCCTTAAGCCTCCCCGGTATTGCTCTAAAAGCAGCCCATACAACTGTCGTATGGGCATTTTTTTATATAGATAATAAAGAGAAATATGCTTAAACAACGTAATACTTTTGACTACCTAATTATGTCTCTATTGCAATATCAAGGTTTAATAAAAAAAGAAGCTCAAAAGTTAATAGATACAAATATCTATCAGTTAACTTTTGAAGATGTTGATAGCATCAAATATTACGCAACACACTTTGGAGATACAGCTAAAGATAAACAGATTTCAAATATTCTAAATCGAAAACGAACAGAGTATTTTCTCTATTTACAAAAACAATTGAACAATCCTTTGTTTAAAATAAATTAGTCGTTTTTCAAGAATTGTCCTACAGAAGAACGCACATCCACAAGAGTAAAATAAGTTACAATATGAGATATAAGGCATGCAATACCCTTATATTTTATTTAGAGTCAAAGACTTCCTTGCATAACTTTATAAGCTCTAAAATAAAGCTCATATCGATATTGATATGAGCTTATTTTTTGAAATCAATATTCAAAATACTTCCTACTATTCCTTATGACAAACTCAAACGCCCAACACACGTGTTCTTATGGTGGGGGAATCCGCGGCTCTTTTCTCAAACCGCAGATAGCAAAAAGGCTCATACCTTTCGATATGAGCCTTTTCTAAATATGGCAGGGGTGGAGAGATTCAAACTCCCAACACGCGCGTTCTTATGGTGGGGGAATCCGCGGCTCTTTTCTCAAACCCCAGACAGCAAAAAGGCTCATACCTTTCGATATGAGCCTTTTCTAAATATGGCAGAAGTGAAAGATTAAAACTCCTAACACGCGTGTTCTTATGGCGGGGGAATCCGCTGCTCTTTTCTATGCTCTAGAAACGAAAAAACCCCAGCATTTCTGCTGAGGTCTTAAATATGGCAGGGGTGGAGAGATTCGAACTCCCAACACGCGGTTCTTATGGTGGGGGAATCCGCGGCTCTTTTCTCAAACCGCAGATAGCAAAAAGGCTCATACCTTTCGATATGAGCCTTTTCTAAATATGGCAGAAGTGAAAGATTAAAACTCCTAACACGCGTGTTCTTATGGCGGGGGAATCCGCTGCTCTTTTCTATGCTCTAGAAACGAAAAAACCCCAGCATTTCTGCTGAGGTCTTAAATATGGCAGGGGTGGAGAGATTCGAACTCCCAACACGCGGATTTGGAATCCGCTGCTCTGCCAGTTGGAGCTACACCCCTGTTGTGCGTGCTATTGTAATGACTTCTATAATAAAATCTACACTTTCCACGCTAAAAACATGAATCTAAACTAAAATTTCTACTTCTATCGCACTATTTTACTAAAAACGAATAGAATTTAACCGAGTTTTATCTTATCAACAAACTGATCCACTCGTTGCCAGTTGGTATATTCAACTTCTTTAGTTGGATCAGTCTCTCCACCGGTCATTCTCATGATCAATTGAATCATGAACCGATCAAAAAAGTTATAGCGAGGATAGAACAAAGCACCCGCAAAGGTATCTTGCAAAGCAGGGACCCAGGGTGACTTCAATAAGAACTTTTTAAAATACACGCTCGTTTCTGGCGTATCTTTTCCTTCTTTACGAGCCGTCAAATTAACAATAAAAAAAGCAGCCTTCGCTTTCTCTAATGCGATTTGGTGCTGAGCGATAAATTGATATAACTTTTTATTCAAATGGCCATAGCGAATAGAAGCGCCAATCACAACACGATCATAATCGGCAAGTGATACCGTTAATGGTTGATGCAAATCGACTAACTCACACTGAACATCACTTCCCAACTTAGTCGCAATGTAATCCAATATCTTAATCGTTTGACCTTCACGACTTGAGTGAAGAAGTAATACTCTTTCCACAATATACCCTTTAATTTTTCTAATCTAAAACTAACTACGCCAAAACGTCGGCGTAAATAAAATAAGCAAGGTAAACACTTCCAAACGACCAAATAACATTGAAACAATCAATATCCATTTTGCAGCATCATTCACTTCTCCAAAATGCACCGCTACTTCACCTAAACCTGGACCTAAGTTATTTAATGTCGCCGCCACCGCAGAAAACGCAGTTAACTCATCAAGTCCGGTTGCGATAAGTGCCAACATACAAATGACAAATACCAGAGCATAGGCAGAAAAGAAGCCCCATACGGCATCAACTACTCGTTGTGGTAAGGCTTTACTACCAATTTTAATGGTAAAAATAGCCCTTGGGTGAATGAGACGTTTTAGTTCACGCATCCCTTGCAGTGACAGCAATAAAATACGAATCACCTTCATGCCGCCACCAGTTGACCCAGCACAGCCACCAATAAACGATGAGAAAAGTAACAACACAGGCAAAAACAGGGGCCACTCAGAAAAGCTGGTTGTGGTAAAACCTGCGGTTGTTGATATTGATACCGTTTGAAACAAAGCTTGGTCAACCGCCATTCCTATCGAGTCATACGTACTGTGTTTAAGTAATAACAAGAAGGTGATAAGAAACAACAATATTTGAATAAAGATAAACGCTCGAAATTCGGGATCTTTCCAATAGTACTTAGGGTGTACGCCACCAGAAGCAAACGCGGCGAAATGCAATGAAAAATTACACGCAGAGATAAGTAAAAACACCACAGTTATGCCATTTATCAATGGGCTATTAAAGTAACCCATACTGGCATCGTGTGTAGAAAACCCACCAATGGCTATGGTAGAGAAACTGTGAGAAATAGCATCAAACCAGTCCATACCTGCCGCCCAAAACGCCAAAGCACACGCAATGGTTAACATAAGATAAATATACCAAAGCACCTTTGCGGTTTCTGCAATTCGAGGTGTCATTTTAGAATCTTTAACCGGGCCTGGAATTTCCGCTCGATACAGCTGCATACCACCGATACCTAATACCGGTAAAATAGCTACCGCTAATACGATGATACCCATACCACCAAACCATTGAAGTAATTGGCGATAGAATAAAATCGCTTTTGGCAGATGATCTAACCCTGTAAGAACCGTAGCTCCTGTTGTCGTTAACCCTGAAAATGATTCAAAAAAGGCATTGGTTACCGATACAGCAGGATCTCCTGAAAGCAAAAATGGCAATGCCCCTGCACTGCCGATTACCATCCAGAAAAGAACGACGATGAGAAAACCATCGCGAGATTTTAATTCTTGTTTATGTTGGCGGTTAGGAAACCAAAGTGCACCACCTCCTGCCAATAATAAGAAGAAAGTAATAACAAATGGTACACCCGCACCATCACGATAAATGAATGCGACGAAGGCTGGAGCCAACATAAAAAAGCTAAACACCGCAAGTAAGATACCCACGATTCGAATAATTGAACGAAACTGCATGATTTATTGGACGCTTTGCGTCATTCTCATCCTAAATAATTGATGTTATATGAATTTCATTCTTGCGATGGAAACTCTATTTTTGCGCCACTTTTATTAATCACTGCGGTTTTAAATTCATTAATAACACGCTTTTCTAACTCGACAGTCATGATAACTTTATCACTATAATCCGCCATTACTTGTTGCCCTTCAAATTGAAGTAACAAGGTTTCGACCAGACTCACTAAGTTATAATCACAATGTAAAACAAGCGTCTCTGTAATGCGTTTCTCTTCTGTTTCAATGAGCTTTAATGCTTGTTGAACACCGCCACCATAAGCTTTAACTAATCCGCCTGTTCCTAATTTAATCCCACCAGAATAACGAGTGACTACCGCGGTAATTTCACCAATGCCACTCCCGCTCAATTGAGCAAGAATTGGTTTTCCAGCGGTACCTGAAGGTTCGCCATCATCACTAAAGCCCCATTTCATTGAATCTTCGGGTCGACCAGCAACAAAGCCCCAACAGTTGTGCCGAGCATCAGAGTGTTTTGTTTTTATTTCAGCGACAAACGCTTTGGCTTCATCAATCGATGAGGTTCTCGCAAGGTAGGTAATAAAAACACTTTTTTTAATCTCTTCTTCAAATACCGCCATCGCTTTTGGCACTTGATATGGCTGATCGTTCATAGATTACACTGATAGTAAAAACGGAACCTTAAAGTGTATCACTTCTAATGAAATTTACTCTTTATTCACAAACTTTTATTCACAGTTAAAAGAGAGGAAATTTGTGATCAACCAAGATAAACGTAAACAAATTGTTAAATTTAATTTGAAATCTGTTTAAAATAACACCACCATTAACTGGTCAAACCAGATTATCATAATAACGAATACTCTTATCTGGTTATCATTTCATGGAGATAGAAAATGATTTATCAAGGTGAAAACCTCTCTGTAGACTACATCGAACCTGGCGTTGCTCACCTCGTATTTAATGCGACTGGCAGCGTAAACAAGCTCAACCTTGCAACCCTACACTCGCTGGGTGAAGCCATTGATGCACTCTACCAACAAAAGGACTTACAAGGCCTCTTACTATCATCAGGTAAAAGTGCCTTTATCGTTGGTGCAGACATCACTGAATTTCTTGGTCTGTTCGATACTCCTCCAGAAGAGCTCAGTGAATGGCTACATCAAGCCAATATCATCTTTAATAAGCTAGAAGACCTTCCGGTTCCTACCTTAACAGCCATCACAGGGTTTGCACTTGGTGGCGGTTGCGAATGTGTCTTAGCGACTGATTTCCGTTTAGCTGATGAGACCGCTTCTATCGGGTTACCAGAAACTCAATTAGGTATCATGCCGGGCTGGGGAGGCTCAGTTCGTCTTCCTCGTTTGATTGGTGCAGACCCTGCAATGGAAGTGATTACCACAGGTAAACCTAAACGAGCAAAAGAGGCCTTAACACTAGGAATGGTTGATGGTGTTGTTCCACGTGAAACCTTGATAGATGCGTCAGTCTCTATGCTAAAACAAGCGATTGATGGCCAACTCAATTGGCAACAACGCCGTGAACAAAAGAAAGCGCCATTACAACTCTCGCCTCTAGAAGCTGCCATGTCATTTAATGTCGCTAAAGGCATGATAATGAAAATGGCAGGCAAACATTACCCAGCACCAATAACGGCGGTTAAATCGATTGAACAAAGTGCAGGAATGAGCCGTGATGAAGCGCTAGCAATTGAGAATAAACACTTTGTTGCCCTAACCCGTACCGAAGTGGCTAAGTCGTTAGTTGGTATTTTCTTAAACGACCAACTAGTGAAAAGCAAAGCAAAGCAAGCAGTGAAAAACAGTGAACCTGTCGCAAATGCAGCCGTGCTTGGCGCGGGCATCATGGGTGGCGGCATCGCTTATCAGTCAGCATCTAAAGGCGTACCAGTCTTAATGAAAGACATTGCTCAAGCATCATTAGATCTTGGGATGAATGAAGCCTCTAAACTGCTTAATAAACAGTTAGAGCGCGGGCGCTTATCTGGATTAAAAATGGCGCAAGTACTTTCATCCATTACACCGTCTTTAAATTATGGTGGTATTGATAGCAAAGACGTCATTGTTGAAGCGGTCGTTGAAAACCCAAAAATTAAAGCCGTTGTTTTAGCAGAAGTAGAAAATGAAGTTAACGAAAATGCGATCTTAGCGTCGAATACTTCAACCATCCCCATTTCGTTATTAGCAAAATCACTCAAGCGTCCTGAAAATTTCTGTGGCATGCACTTCTTCAACCCTGTTCATCGTATGCCATTGGTTGAAGTTATCCGTGGTGAGAAAACCTCACAACAAACCATTGATCGCGTTGTTGCTTACGCCTCTCAAATGGGTAAGACCCCAATTGTTGTGAATGACTGTCCTGGCTTCTTTGTAAACCGTGTCCTTTTCCCCTATTTTGCAGGCTTTAGCTTATTGCTGCGTGATGGGGGTGATTATCAACAAATAGATAAAGTGATGGAAAAAGAGTTTGGTTGGCCAATGGGACCGGCTTACTTACTTGATGTGGTAGGTATTGATACCGCTCACCATGCACAAGCTGTCATGGCTCAGGGATTCCCAGAACGTATGGCAAAAGACGGTCGTGATGTGATTGATGCGATGTTTGAAGCTAATCGCTATGGCCAGAAAAATGGCACTGGGTTTTATGCTTATACGGTAGATAGAAAGGGTAAACCGAAGAAAAATGTGGATGATGGCACCGGTGCGATCATTGCAACGGTAACCAACACAACTCAACCTTATACCTCAGAGCAAATTAGTGCTCGTATGATGATACCTATGATTAACGAAGTGATCCGATGCTTGGACGAAGGCATTATTGCTTCTCCTGCAGAAGCTGACATGGCGTTAGTGTATGGTTTAGGTTTCCCTCCATTTAAAGGCGGTGTTTTCCGCTACCTTGATGCGATTGGATTACCTACTTACCTAGAGATGGCGAAAGAGTTTGAGCAACTTGGTGCAGTTTACCAAGTACCTGAAAGTATCAAGCAGAAAGCGGCGGCAGGCGAATGTTATTACCCAGCCCCTAAAGCACCCTCTGTATCGGCATCACTCTAAGGAAGGATTTATCATGAAAAATGTAGTTATTGTTGATTGTATCCGTACTCCGATGGGTCGATCTAAAAATGGCGTATTTCGTCATACTCGCGCCGAAGATTTATCAGCGCACTTAATGAAAGGCTTAATCGAACGAAACCCAAAAGTCGACCCCAATCAAATCGAAGATATCTATTGGGGTTGTGTTCAACAAACCTTAGAACAAGGCTTTAATATTGCACGTAATGCCTCGTTATTAGCAGGCTTACCAAAATCTATCGCAGCCACCACAGTGAACCGTTTGTGTGGTTCATCTATGCAAGCCCTGCATGATGCCTCTCGCGCGATCATGGTTGGGGATGCTGATATTTGTATTATTGGTGGTGTTGAGCATATGGGCCACGTACCAATGAACCACGGTGTTGATTTCCATTCAGGTTTATCAAAAAGTGTGGCTAAAGCCTCTGGAATGATGGGGTTAACGGCAGAAATGTTAGGTAAGATGCACGGCATTACTCGTGAACAACAAGACGCTTTTGCACTGGCCTCTCACCAAAAAGCACATAGAGCGACGATTGAGGGTCATTTTGATTCTGAAATATTGCCAATTGAAGGCCACGATGAAAATGGCGCACTCACCTTAGTAAAACATGATGAAGTCATTCGCCCAGAAACCACACTTGAAGGGTTAGCTGCGCTTCGACCGGCCTTTGATCCTGCGAATGGAACCGTAACAGCAGGTAGTTCATCCGCTCTTTCTGATGGCGCTTCAGCAATGTTAATCATGAGTGAAGAAAAAGCCAATGAGCTTGGTTTACCCATTCGCGCTAAAGTTCGTTCAATGGCAGTCTCTGGCTGCGATCCATCTATCATGGGTTATGGACCTGTTCCCGCAACTCAAAAAGCCCTTAAACGAGCAGGTTTGTCGATTAATGAGATTGATTTGTTCGAGTTGAATGAAGCGTTTGCAGCTCAATCCCTACCATGCATTAAAGATTTAGGTTTATTGGATGTAATGGAAGAGAAGATTAACTTAAATGGAGGAGCTATTGCGCTAGGGCACCCATTAGGTTGTTCGGGATCCCGTATTGCCACCACATTAATCAATAACATGGAACGCACTGGCGCTAAACTTGGTGTCGCGACTATGTGTATTGGCCTCGGTCAAGGTATCGCAACGGTATTCGAACGCCCTTAGTGTTTTGAAATACAAACCATAAAAACTAAAAAAGTCGCCTTCTTGGGCGACTTTTTTCGAGTTGATACCTAATTTGGTATCGCTTTTGTTATCTTATTTCTTTGAGATAACTTTCGTATCACGCGCTTGGTGGAACCAAAAACGCTTTCTGCCTGTTGATTTAGACATGAGATATCCTTCTTAACTTAGTATAAACATGCATCAATACGATGCGCTTGTTCAGCCTGAGAAGAGATATTTATCTTATGTAATTTATACATAGGGAAGTTGTACGTTCTTTATCTTATCAATCTAGCTATTTTTAAGAAGAGCGGTTGTTTAAAAACTGCTTTTCAAAAATAAAGTAGATAGCCTAATTAACGGTATTAGGTATAAAGCCAACGCATTTTCACAACTTCGATAGCACACGGTCACATTACATTATAAATAGATCCAGTTAGGCTTATTCGTTGCTAACGATCTGCTGAAATGTTCAATTATTAATGATTGGAAAAGTGAAATGAAACACGGAGATAATAGCTTTTTCGAAGATATTTCTGAGGGTTTTACTTGTACTTACTACTTGTATTAATAACTCTATACATTAGAGCAAGGGTGCAAAATAACACGATCCAATAAAAAGTAAAGATCTTATTTACTCTTTTTTGAAAAATAATATCGCAGAGGATCTATGCAGAAAACGCATATTACTAATGTTTAAGTATCATTTTTTTTATTTGATTAACTCACCTACACTTATCTCATTGGTCAAACGCACTGTTTGATAATCGTTATTTATTCTTATTGGAGTTCGTTATGTTTAAAGCACTAGTTCTGAATCAAGAAGAGAGAAATACCATTGCTGCTGTTACTGAGATCGACGAGTTTCAACTGCCTGAAGGTAATGTGAAAATCGATGTAAATTACTCTTCTTTAAACTATAAAGATGGCTTAGCGATTACAGGTAAAGGGCGCATTGTTCGTAATTTCCCTATGGTTCCTGGTATTGATTTAGCGGGTGTTGTTTCTCAGTCAGACGATGCTCGTTATAAAGCAGGTGATGAAGTGGTTCTTACTGGCTGGGGCGTTGGTGAAGGTCACTGGGGTGGCATGGCTGAAAAAGCAAGCCTAAACGGTGACTGGTTAGTCCCTATGCCAAAAGGCCTAGACGCTAAAAAAGTAATGGCTATCGGAACAGCTGGTTTTACCGCAATGCTATGTGTTCAAGCGATTGTTGATGCGGGCATTAAACCAGAAGATGGTGAGATCTTAGTAACAGGTGCAAGTGGCGGTGTAGGCAGTGTGTCTATCACGCTTCTTAACCAACTTGGTTATAAAGTTGCCGCTGTAACAGGCCGAGCTTCTTCAAATGGCGACCTACTTAAATCATTAGGCGCATCACGCATTGTTGAGCGCAGTGAACTAGAAGAACCAGCGAAACCATTAGAAAAACAACTATGGGCCGGCGCTATTGATACGGTTGGTAGCAAAGTACTAGCAAAAGTATTAGCGCAAATTGATTACAACGGTGCAGTGGCTATTTGTGGCCTTGCGGGTGGGTTTGATTTACCAACAACGGTAATGCCGTTCATTCTACGTAATGTTCGTTTACAAGGCGTCGATTCTGTTATGTGCCCTCGTGAGAAACGCATTAAAGCGTGGGAACAATTAGCTGAATTACTTCCTGCATCATTCTTTGAGCAAGCAACGAAAGAAGTGTCTCTTGATGACGCAATTCAAGCCGCAGAAGACATTACCAACGGTCAAATCACGGGCCGTGTTGTTATCAAAATTTAATCGATAATAGTAAAAGAGTTAAGACTAAGCCCTACCTAGCTTAGTTTTAATGTGAAACATCAGTAAACCAGGCAGCTTAATCGCTGCCTTTTTCTTATCTAAAGAATAATAAGCTATACAAATCCAATGTCTTCAATTCGTTTTTCAATTAACTTACCGCACTCTTCTTTTACTACGCGTCGAAGCCAAGTTTGAGCCGGTGATGAATCACAACGAGAATGCCAAATTAAAGAGTAATCAAACGGCGTAAATTCAAACGGCAATGGTTTAATAACCAGATCATATCTTTCAGCAACCAAGTATGCGAGATCCGCGGGTACCGTGATCACTAATGGCATTTTATCAACAATGGCCAACGCCGCTTCTAAATGATATGCCCTAAGTACCTGTCTTCTTTCTCTTTGACCCAATAACGCAGTATCCAATAACGCCTTTACTCCATCACTGATGGCAATCATGGCGTGAGGTAGTGATAAATAATCATCCAGGGTTAATACTGAGCCTGCGAGTGGGTGGTTCTGAGATAACAGGCATAACACCCCAACCTGCCCTAACACATCCTGCTTAAGCGGAGAAACAGAACCAATTGGTCGACATATCGCCATGTCCACTTTTTCAGTGCTCAGTTGTTTAAACAAGTTCTCATGATTAAGTGAGGTAAACTCTAATGAGATGCTCGGCGCTTGCTCATAAATTTTAGGAAGCGCATAAGGTAAAATGGTTTGCATTGCATAGTCAGTGGTCGCAATTAAGAAATGCTGATCACAATGCATCGGCGTAAAATCGCTAGGGGTAAGTAACTGGCGTAAAGACTCTAATGGCTGATTTATTTGCGCATTAATTTCTAAAGCTTTTTGTGTAGGAACTAAATGCTGGCCTTGACGAGTAAAGAGCGGATCACCAAGGAGATCTCGCAATCGCCCCAACACTCGACTCATCGCTGATTGACTTAAATTGAGCCGAACAGCCGCTTGGCTCACGCTGTTTTCTTCTAATAATACTCGAAGTGCAATGAGTAAATTTAAATCACGGCGATAAACTTCTTCTAGTTCCATTACCTACACCTATGTTTGATATACCTTAATGGTAATTACGTAGTTTAACGGTTTTAAAAATAAAAAAAATCCCGCAATTCATTCATTTCTTGTTGGAATCAAGAACGATAAAAAGGCGGGAAAGTTAGAGTGTGGTGTAATTTTTAATTGTTAAGGTGTTTCTAGTAATCTTTTTCTTCTGCGGTTTCACTTTCTGACCAGGTTTTTAACTCAATCGTCAGCGCGATCATAACGGAGGCAAGACTAATTAAAGGAAGTAAGCTGATATTCTCAGGGGTACGTAATACTAATGAGCAAATGGTAACGAAACAAAGAACACAATAAATGGTTAAGCGATCTATTTGAGTAAGCATATGACGATCCTTCTATTGCTTTCATATCTATAGCTAAAACAACGAAATAACCGTCCAATGTTAATTTGTTGTTAACAAATAATTTACGCTCTTTTCAGTTCTTTGCCAATGTGTATTGATTATTTTTTTTACAGCAGTATGATCTTGGTCGCCTTTAACTGTAATGAGATACAACAATGACCATCAACTTTGATACCGCCAACCAAACCTTAGAAGCGGAAGGATTACGCTGCCCAGAGCCTGTAATGATGGTTAGAAAAACAATTCGACAGATGCAAGATGGTGAAACGCTATTGATCAAAGCAGACGACCCATCGACCACGCGTGACATTCCAAGTTTCTGTCGTTTTATGGATCATGAGCTTATTGCGGAAGATACTGATTCGCTGCCTTACCGATTTCTTATCCGTAAAGGGCTTTCAGCTTAAGAAATGATAAAGGCGACCACGAGGTCGCCTTTATACTGTTTAGGAATGGTTTATGTATTGATATCTCGCACTTGTTTTTGAATGCTTTCAATCTCATGTTGCAAGTTACGCATCTCTTTTTTCATTGGTAATACATAATGAACGCGAACCCAAGCATCCACAGATAATGCGGTCGTGACAATTGCCCCAACGACCATAGGTATCCACATATCGGTCAATACCATACCTAATAAATTAAGCGCCAAAGCGACGGTAAATAAATAACACTGGCTTTGTGGTGAGATAGCTAAAAAACGAGTCATGATAAGCTCCTTTCCTTTAAGAAACATCTACCAATACAACTAATTCTAGCTATAGATTATCATCTCTATCGTAAAACCTATGTGGTTAGTATCACACTCTCACTCAGATTTTATGAAACTTTGATGACACTCGTTATATCACCAAAAATTACTCCCCCGTATAAACGATCATTACCTTATCGGATTCATTTTTACGTATGACAGCATAGTAAGGTTCTTGCTTAACCACTTGGTAATTCCCTTGTGATATCGCAGTATGATTTGATCTAAAAGAGAGTAGTTTCTTCCAATGAGAACGCAATGACCAATTAAGTCCTGTCGCATCCTCCCAATTCATCATGCTATATAGATCACCTGGTTTTGCACTTTCATCCCCATACCAAATCGAAACACTGTCGTGAGATAACAATAAAGCGGAGGCCGCATCTCTGTATTGAGCATAATTATCAGCCGTTAACGCTTGTTGCTTATCTTTATCAAACCAGGTTAACGCATTCATGGCGACTTTATTTTCAGTCGTTTTTTGAGCACTTAGTTGTGTTTCACATTGAGATTCAATTGACTGCTTTTGAGGGATAAAATGGTTATTATTTTCTAAATCGACCACAATAAAAGAAGACCCTTCAAGCGCTTTATATTGATTGTCTTTCTTCCATGCTTCAAATGCCTTACTGCCTTGTTCTTCGAATTGTTTTGTTAACTTAGGCGTTGATTGAGCTAAAACAATGCCATCAATACCAAACTTGGTTACCCATTCAGTCACCCATTGCGTTAATAATGCGTGTTTATCCTGACTGACTTGGCTCACTGCAGTTGTCGGTTTATTGGTAAAGAAGGTTGGCGTTGACACTACCCCTTCATAATTTGGATTAAACCAATCTGAAGACCACCATTGTGGGACTTGACCATCTTCACCTTTAAATGCATCTAAATAATGCGTTAGATTCTGACCTTCTTTTGGATGCCAATCATTCCAGTAACTTGGCAGTTCACTGCTGTCTTTAGGTTGAATAGAAAATTGCTGCAAATCGGCAAGGCTTGGTTGAGAAGGAGCAGTATCAATACTCCACACTACTCTCATTCCTAATTGATGAGCAAGATCGACAAACGCTCTCATCTCTTGCTCTGAACCCATATTGGTATCAAGCTGTGTCCAATCTAATGTGGCACCACCTGCGTATGGATATTCTGGTGTATTGCCATTTTTTCCAGGAAGCCAGCCATGAACTTGCTCTAGTGGTGTCGAAATCCAAAGTACATCAACACCTAGCTCAGCTAAGTAATCCAGTTTTTGCGTTAACCCTGCAATATCACCACCTTTAAAACCTTGTGATGAGGTTTGACGACCATAGCTGTGGTCATTCCAACTGTTTCCATTATAAAAACGATCGGTTGCGATATGATAAAACGTGGCACTCTGCCATTGGAAATCACGCTTCTCTGCTTCTGCTTCCTGTACTGAACTTGATTCTAATAACAGTAACCCACCACTATGACGACTTGGTGTTAGCGTTATTTTACCATTCTTCACTTGAGCAATATTGCCAGAGTAAGCATCTGTGACGACTGCACCTTCAGACCACAGTTCTGAAACGGTAACCGTCACAGGCTGAATGCCTAATGAAGGACATACACTGACTTGATTCGTCGAATCACTTGAGACTACAGGAGTATTCTGTGAAGAAGAATTTGCATTATCCGTGGTTGGTAATGAAGTACTTTGACACCCGACCATAAGAGAAAGGGAGATAAGAGTTGTACACACAGATAATTTCATCGAAATCAGCAGCCTAATAAAAGAGAGAACATCAATTGTAGTCATTGTTAAGTATATTATTAACCTCTAATTTTCGAAAATACGATATCTAGACAAAAAAATACCCCGCAAAGGCGAGGCATTTCATGAAATTTGGCTATTTCTTATTTTTGAAGAAGAGAAATATCCGCAATATCTAAGAACAGATTACGAAGCTTGTTAAGCAGCGTTAAGCGGTTAATCTTAAGCGCTTCATCATCAGCCATAACCATTACACCATCAAAGAAGGCATCAACAGGTTCACGTAACTCAGCTAAACGACTTAGTGCTTCTTGATAGTTACCTGCAGCAAATACAGGCTCTAGTGCTTCAGCTAGGATCTCTACTTTCTCAGCCAATACTTTCTCTGCATCTTCTTGTAGAAGAGCCAGATCGATTTCTTGAGCCAGTTCACCATCGAATTTCGCCAGGATATTACCTACACGCTTATTCGCAGCCGCTAGTGATTCAGCAGCGTCTAGTTCACGGAAGTGAGATACCGCTTTCACACGCTTATCAAAATCAGCAGGTTTCGTTGGACGACGAGCAAGTACCGCTTGGATGATGTCTACGCTGAAACCTTCATCTTGGTACCATGCGCGGAAACGACCTAGCATGAAATCAATCACGTCTGTCGCTACGTTTGCATTCGTTAGCTTGCTTGAGCCATCTTCAAGTGCAAATAGAGATTGCGCTTTAGCTACTAGGTCAACTAAGTCTAAGTTGTAATCTTTTTCAACGATAATACGTAGAATACCCAGCGCAGCACGGCGAAGTGCAAATGGATCAGAACCTTTAGGTGCTTGACCAATACCGAAGATACCAACCAATGTATCTAGTTTGTCCGCCATTGCTACTGATGCAGAAATATCTGTGCTTGGTAGTTCATCACCCGCAAAACGTGGCATGTATTGCTCATAAAGAGCGAGAGCTACTTGCTCATCTTCACCATCGTGAGTTGCGTAGTGCATGCCCATCACACCTTGTGTATCTGTAAATTCAAATACCATAGATGTCATTAAGTCACACTTAGCTAGAAGGCCCGCACGTTGAGATTTCTCAACATCCGCACCAATTTGCTCAGCAATGTAACCTGCAAGCTCAGTAATACGGTCAGTTTTGTCTTTGATCGTACCTAATTGCTTTTGGAAGATAGCTTGTTCTAACTCAGGTAGACGGTCGATAAGCGGACGCTTACGGTCTGTGTTGAAAAAGAATTCTGCATCAGCAAGGCGTGGGCGAACCACTTTCTCGTTACCTTCGATAACGTGACGAGGCTCTTTAGATTCGATATTAGAAACGAAAATGAAGTTAGGAAGTAGGTTCTTCGCTTCGTCATACACAGGGAAGTATTTTTGGTCACCCTTCATTGTGTAAACTAACGCTTCTGAAGGCACTTCTAAGAACTCTTGTTCAAATTTAGCCGTTAATACTACTGGCCATTCAACAAGAGAAGTCACTTCTTCTACTAAGTCATCTTCTAGATCCGCTGTACCGCCTACTGCTGTCGCTGCTTTTTGAGCATCAGCAAGGATGATCGCTTTACGCGCATCGTAGTCAGCCATTACTTTACCGCGCTCTTCTAAGATCGCAGGGTATTGATCAGCAGAGTCAATCGTAAACTCGCTTTCACCCATGAAACGGTGACCACGAAGTGTACGAGTAGAAGCAACGCCTAAGATAGAACCTTCAATCAGCTCGTCACCCAATAGGATAGTCAGTGTTTTTACTGGACGAATAAATTGAATGTCTGAGTTACCCCAACGCATTGCTTTAGGAATTGGTAAACCTGCTAATGCTTTTGCTGCTAATTCAACAACAAGCTCTTGTACAGGTTGGCCTTTCACTGCTTCTTTATGAAGTAGCCATTCGCCTTTGTCTGTTTTTAGACGCTCAGCTTGTTCAACCGTAATACCGTTACCACGAGCCCAACCTTGAGCCGCTTTGGTTGGATTACCATCCGCATCAAATGCAGATGCGATAGCTGGACCACGTTTTTCAACGATTTTATCTGCTTGACCTTCATCTAATTCAGCCACTTTAAGCGCTAAACGACGAGGTGTTGCATACCATTTAACACCTTGGTGTGCTAAATCAGCCGCTTTAAGACCCGCTTCAAAGTTAGAAGCAAATGCTTCAGCTAATGAACGAAGCGCTGTTGGTGGAAGCTCTTCAGTGCCTAATTCGATTAGAAAATTCTTCGCCATGATTACTTCTCCTCAGTTGCTGTCGGCTTATTAGAACGACACATAGGGAAGCCTAATGCTTCACGTGATGCATAGTATGCTTCTGCAACCGATTTAGTTAAGTTACGAATACGAAGAATATAACGCTGACGCTCTGTTACAGAGATTGCTTTACGTGCATCTAGCAAGTTGAATGCGTGACCTGCTTTTAGAATGCGCTCGTACGCTGGAAGAGGTAGAGGCTTTTCAAGTTCAAGCAACTCTTTACACTCTTTTTCACACTGGTCGAAGAAACCAAATAGGAAATCAACATCCGCGTGTTCAAAGTTGTAAGTCGATTGCTCAACTTCGTTTTGGTGGAAAATGTCACCGTAAGTAACCACACCTTGAGGACCATGGTTCCACACAAGATCGTAAACTGAGTCTACTTCTTGAATGTACATAGCAAGACGCTCAATACCGTAAGTGATTTCACCCGTTACAGGTTTACACTCAAGGCCACCTACTTGTTGGAAGTAAGTAAATTGCGTTACTTCCATGCCATTTAGCCAGATTTCCCAACCTAGACCCCAAGCACCCAATGTAGGGTTTTCCCAGTTGTCTTCTACGAAACGAATATCATGAACAAGTGGATCGATACCAAGCACTTCTAAAGAACCTAGGTACAGCTCTTGAATGTTATCTGGAGAAGGCTTTAACGCTACCTGAAATTGATAGTAGTGCTGCAGACGGTTCGGGTTTTCACCATAACGGCCATCCGTAGGACGACGAGATGGTTGAACATAAGCGGTAGCCATTGGCTCTGGGCCAAGTGCACGTAGACATGTCATTGGGTGAGATGTACCAGCACCTACTTCCATATCTAGAGGCTGTACAATCGTACAACCGTTTTGTGCCCAATAATCCTGCAGCGCGAGGATCATTCCCTGGAAGGTTTTGATATCGTATTTTTGCATAATTTAATTCGCGCGATGGTTGATAAATATAACCAAGAAGTATACCTCGCTGCCCTCTTTGGGAGTAGCAAAAATAAGCACTTTCTTAAAATTCACAGTGAGTTTACGGCTTAATCAATAAAATCAGGGCTTATCTTGGCTCTTTATCTCTGTTTGGTGTTGAGGTATGTTGTTAAAACAATCAATACTCAGACTCAACAAATAGCGCGGTAGTCGTAATGAAGTTTACTCAATTTGGCGAAAAATTTACTCGTTACAGTGGGATCACCCAATTAATGGATGATCTAAATGATGGCTTACGTACCCCTGGAGCAATCATGCTCGGTGGTGGTAACCCTGCTGGCATTCCCGCCATGCTCGACTACTTTAAAAGCGCCTCACAAGAAATGCTCGATTCTGGTGAGCTGGTTGCTGCAATGGCCAATTATGATGGGCCACAAGGTAAAGACTCTTTTGTTAAAGCATTAGCAAAACTATTAAAAGAGACTTACGGTTGGGATATTTCAGAGAAAAATATCTCTCTAACCAATGGATCTCAAAGTGCTTTCTTCAGTCTATTTAACCTTTTAGCAGGCACTTATGCGGATGGTTCAAAAAAGAGAATTTTACTGCCTCTTGCTCCGGAATATATTGGCTATGCGGACTCTGAACTAGAAGTCGATAGTTTTATTTCTTACCGTCCTGAGATTGAATTACTCGATAACGGTTTGTTTAAATACCACGTTGATTTTAGCCAGTTAACTGTCGACGATTCTGTGGGAGCAATTTGTGTTTCTCGTCCTACCAATCCAACGGGGAATGTCATTACGGATGAAGAAGTGGCCAAACTCGACACATTAGCTCGTGAACATAATATTCCGTTAATTCTTGATAATGCTTATGGCACCCCTTTCCCGAATATTATCTTTGAAGAAGTCACGCCATTTTGGAATGAAAACACCATTCTTTGCATGAGCCTTTCTAAGCTTGGTTTACCTGGGTTACGTTGTGGCATTGTGATTGCCAATGAAGAAATGACAGCAGCCATCACTAACCTAAATGGCATTATCAATCTTGCACCGGGAAGTATGGGCCCTGCAATTGGTTTGCACATGATTGAATCAGGTGACTTATTGCGTTTAAGTGAGGAGGTTATCCAGCCTTTCTATCGCCATAAATCTCAAGCTGCAGTTAAGATGTTACAAACGGCGATTACCGATCCTCGTTTTCGCATTCATAAACCTGAGGGCGCTATTTTCTTGTGGCTATGGTTTGATGAATTACCTATCACGACAATGGAATTGTATAAACGCTTGAAAGCGCGTGGCGTATTAATTGTCCCGGGTGAGTACTTCTTTATTGGACAAGATGACAGTTGGGAGCACGCTCATCAATGCTTACGTATGAACTACGTTCAAGATGAAGATATGATGCAAAAAGGCATTAATATTATTGCAGAAGAAGTGCTGAAAGCGTATTCAGAGTAAATAAAAAGCGGTGAGTTGTGGTACTCATGACTCATTGCTTTTCCATCACCAACAAATGGCAATATCAAGTGTTGAATGATCATCAATGACAAACAGCATTGGTGATTCCAAAGCAATAAGTCATCACGATTTCTAATACCACTCTGGATAAGTCGTTGTTCAGATAATTGCGTAGGAAAAATCGATTAGAGCAAGGCATAAATTGCAGTAACTAGTGGATCTAATTACAAAATTTATAACGCAGATATAATCGATTTTAACAAGCAAGAATGATCAAATACTTATGTAGATTGGTATAATACCCGCTGTAATAAAATACAGACACAAAAAAGGCGCTATCACAGCGCCTTCATTTCAAATTTTTACCAATCTACGATTAGCTTTCCAGTAAGTTATTACCGTTAATTGCAATCTTACGAGGCTGCATCGCTTCTGGAATTTCACGTTCTAAATCAACATGCAGTAAACCATTTTCCATGGTTGCGCCCACCACTTTCACATAATCCGCTAATTGGAATTTACGCTCAAAGTTACGCTCTGCAATACCTTGGTATAGGTACGTTTTCGCTTCATCCGATTCAGGACGCTCACCGCGTACAATCAGCATATTCTCGTGTTGAGTTAAATCGATTTGTTCATCAGCAAAACCCGCCACCGCCATGGTTATACGGTAGTTATGTTCTGATTTTTGCTCGATGTTATAGGGAGGGTAACCACCATTAGTTTTCGCTGAGTGGCTTTCCATTTGATTGAAAAGACGATCAAAACCAATTGCTGAACGGTACAGTGGAGTGAAATCTACATTACGCATAATACTATCCTTTACTTTAAGCAATAGTGAGTACAACTACCCCAAACTTGGGTCCTTAGTTGCCTCTATCAAATTATAAGACTTTCCGTTTTGGACAAGTCATGTTCAGAAGACCCTTTCGGCATCCTCTTCATAACTAGATATGCGGCTCAGTAATTTTATTTTCAAGAGATATAGCCAAAAATATTTTCCATTCCCATTCAAAACTAATACTAAACAACTGAACTACAAACGAAAACAAACACCAAATTCCAGAAAAAAAAAAGCACCGCCAACAGCAGTGCTTCTTAATTTTCAACTTAGCATTTATGATTCTAGATGAAGTCAGTTCGTTCTAATTCAAGAAGAAGGCGCGGAGCTTATGAACATAAGTGAGCACCTTCGACGCAGAAGTAGGACTAACTGGCAAAATATAGGATTAAAAATTTAGACGTCTAAGTTAGCTACACGTAATGCGTTCTCTTCAATGAAGTTACGACGCGGTTCAACTTGGTCACCCATTAGCGTAGTAAACAATTCATCCGCACTTACTGCATCGTTGATTGTTACTTGCATCATACGGCGAGAATCAGGATCCATTGTTGTTTCCCAAAGCTGCTCAGGGTTCATCTCACCCAGACCTTTATAGCGTTGTAAGTAAACACCACGACGAGATTCTTTAATTAACCATGCAATCGCTTCATCCAGTGTTTCTACTGGTTGTTTGCGCTCACCACGTTGTGCATAAGCACCTTCTTCAATCAAACCATTAAGCGCTTCTGATAGCTCAGCGATACGGCCGTACTCTTTTGAGTTAAGCAGATCAGCACTTAATACGTATTCATGTTGAACACCGTGAGTACGAACAACAAGCTTAGGCTGGTGAATGTTTAATTCTTCATTAAAATCCAATGCTGCTGTGTACTGACTTGCACCTGTTTCATGCTCATTAAGATCAGTAACTAACGCCTCAGTCCACGCTTTAACTTCAGCTTCGTTTTCACACGCTTCCTGAGTTAATCGAGAGGTATAAACTAAACGATTTAATAGCGCTAATGGGTAACGACGGCTCATACGCTCAATCAGTTTCATTACACCATTAAACTGCTCAATTAAATTAGCCAGCTCTTGACCAAAGATTGATTCATTTGGATTAACAAATAACGATGCGTTATCTAACGCTTGCGTGATTTGGTATTCACCCATTGCTTCTTCATCTTTAATGTACTGCTCTTGTTTGCCTTTCTTCACTTTGTACAGTGGTGGCTGAGCAATGTATACATAACCACGCTCAATCAGCTCAGGCATTTGACGGTAGAAGAACGTCAGTAAAAGAGTACGGATGTGAGAACCATCGACATCGGCATCGGTCATGATGATGATATTGTGGTAACGCAGTTTGTCAGGGTTGTATTCGTCACGACCAATACCACAACCAAGTGCAGTAATTAGTGTGCCAACCTCTTGAGAAGACAGCATTTTATCAAAACGTGCTTTTTCAACGTTTAGGATTTTACCTTTAAGAGGCAGAATCGCTTGGTTTTTACGGTTACGTCCCTGCTTGGCTGAACCGCCAGCAGAGTCCCCTTCCACAATATATAGTTCAGATTGTGAAGGATCTTTTTCCTGACAATCCGCAAGCTTACCTGGAAGACCTGCAATATCTAACGCGCCTTTACGACGAGTCATTTCACGCGCTTTACGAGCGGCTTCACGTGCGCGAGCTGCATCGATGATTTTAGAACAAACCATTTTCGCTTCACCTGGGTTCTCAGCTAAGAACTCAGACAGTTTCTCACCCATTGCAGATTCAACCGCAGACTTCACTTCAGAAGAAACCAGTTTATCTTTAGTTTGGCTTGAGAACTTAGGATCAGGCACTTTAACCGAAACAACCGCTGTTAGGCCTTCACGCGCATCATCACCAGAAGTAGATGCTTTCGCTTTCTTAGAAAAGCCTTCCTTATCCATGAAAGTGTTTAATGTACGAGTTAGCGCAGAACGGAAACCGGCTAAGTGCGTACCACCATCACGTTGTGGGATGTTGTTGGTATAACAGAAAATATTTTCTTGGAAAGAATCATTCCATTGCATTGCCACTTCAACAGCAATGCCATCTTCTTCACGCGTGAAATCAAAATGGAATATTTTTTGATGAATAGGTGTCTTATTGCGATTTAGGTGATTAACGAACGCTTGAATACCACCTTCAAACATGAAGTGATCAGATTTATCTTCTTCACGCATGTCTTGTAAAATAATAGACACACCAGAGTTTAAGAAAGACAACTCACGCAGACGTTTCGCTAGAATTTCATAAACAAACTCAATGTTTGCGAACGTTTGGTCACTTGGCCAGAAACGGATTTTAGTACCTGTAGTATCTGTTTTACCAGTCACTGTTAGAGGGGCTTGAGGTACACCGTGACAATACGTTTGTTGGAAAATCTCACCTTTACGATTAATCGTAAGTTCAACTTTCTCTGATAATGCGTTTACTACTGAAACACCAACACCGTGAAGACCGCCTGATACTTTATAAGAGTTATCGTCGAACTTACCGCCTGCGTGAAGTACCGTCATGATAACTTCTGCAGCAGATACGCCTTCTTCTTCGTGAATTTCAGTGGGAATACCACGACCATCATCGCTTACAGATACCGAGTTATCTTCGTGTATCGTTACAATAATATCTTTACAGTGACCAGCAAGAGCTTCATCGATTGAGTTATCGACAACCTCAAACACCATGTGGTGAAGACCTGTACCGTCGTCGGTGTCGCCGATATACATACCCGGACGCTTACGTACTGCATCTAGGCCTTTTAGTACTTTAATACTCGATGAATCATAATTTTCTGACATGAGTTACTCTCGCGTTTTTATCCTTGGGCTATTTTGCCATGTTCTATCTCGAACATCTTGCTTTCTTCATCATGCATATCTGCAATCTGTTCAGCAGTAATCGAACTAATAAACACCTGCGCCTTTGTCTGTTTCAAATATTGAGCCAGCAATTGACGGCGATGACTATCCAGTTCAGAAGCAAAATCGTCTATTAAATAGATGCACTGCTTTCCTGTTGCTTCTGTTAAATGTTGCCCCTGCGCTAATCGTAGCGCACATACCATCAACTTTAGTTGACCACGAGACAACACATCTTCAACAGGAGTGCCTGCAACTTTAATTCGTAAGTCGGCTTTATTTGGGCCGCCGACGGTATAACCCAGCTGTTTATCTCGCTCAAAGTTCTTCTTGAGCAAGTCTGCGTATGGGGTTTCTCTATCCCAACCGCGATAGTATGACAGCTTTATGTCATATTCTGGTAAGAATGCCTGACATATTTGTTGAGTTGCTTCAGATATGTGATTGATGTAATCCACTCGCCACTGATCTATTTTTTCAGCCAGTTGTGCGAGTTCCAAATCCCAGTAGCTTAGCTCTCTATAACTCTGTGCCGTTTTTAATAATGCATTACGTTGCTTGGTTAATCGCTTCACTCGGCTCCATGCTTCATAAAAAGCAGGTTCCACGTGAAACACTCCCCAATCGATAAATGCTCGGCGAAATTTAGGGCCATCAGTAACTAATTCAAACCCTTCAGGGTGAATTAATTGAAGCGGTAAAACCTTAGCTAATTGTGCCAGTTTTTGCCCACTTTCTCCGCCTATTTTAACCTCTGTTGTGCCATCGCGCTGCTTATTTATACCAATGGGCAGTTCAAAGTTTTCTGGTGTGGTGAAACGACCATGAATAAAAAGCTCGTTACAGTCATTTCTAATAATCCGACCGGTTAACGAGCTCTTAAATGAACGGCCATGTCCGAGCAAATAGATCGCTTCTAGGACACTGGTTTTGCCACTGCCATTGGCACCCGTAACAAAATTAAAGCCTGATGATAATTGAATATCACACGTCTTTATATTACGAAAATCATTAATGATTAGGCGTGATAATGGCATTGATAGTTAAAATCTACAGACGGATTGGCATAACAACATATTGCGCTTCATCATTAGCGCAATCTTCAACTAACGCACTCGCATTAGCCGTTGTCATCGAAATACGTACACGTTCGCATTTTAAAGTATTCAGCACATCTAATACATAGCTAACGTTAAAACCGATTTCGATATCATCGCCTTGGAAATCCACATCAAGGATCTCTTCCGCTTCTTCTTGCTCTGGGTTATTCGCGGTAATACGCATTTGATTATTGGCTAAATTAACGCGAACACCACGGAATTTTTCATTAGATAAAATTGCGGCACGAGCGAATGCTTGGCGCAGTTCATCACAATCGGCTTCTAGCGTCTTGTTACTGCTTTGCGGCATTACACGGCGATAATCAGGAAAGCGACCATCAACCAGTTTTGACGTAAATACAAAGTTATTCACTTCTGCACGTACATTTGAATTACCAAACTGTAAAGTAACACTCTGATCGGGTGAGTCAAGTAAGCGAACTAGCTCTTGAATACCTTTGCGTGGCATGATCACTTGTTGTTCTGGAAGTTCTGACTCTACAGGCATATTACATACTGCCATTCGGTGACCATCCGTTGCTACAGAACGGAAAATAGCACCTTGAGTTTCAAACATCATACCATTGAGGTAATAACGAACATCTTGGTTCGCCATAGAGAATTGAGTACTTTCTATCAGCTTACGCAATTGTGCTTGAGATAAGGTGATTTCAACCTCACTCTCCCAACCTTCAATGTTTGGAAAATCATTAGCAGGCAGAGTCGCTAGAGTGAATCGACTGCGTCCAGAACGCACTAAAACTCGATCGCCTTCCAATACGATAGTGATAGTTGCGCTGTCAGGTAAACCACGACAAATATCTAAAAATTTACGAGAAGGAACGGTAATAGCGCCCGCTTCAAAATCACCTTCTAACGTAATCTTACTGATCAACTCTACTTCTAAATCGGTTGCGGTCATTGATAATTGACCATTTTCTACCTGAAGTAAGATGTTACCTAAAATAGGTAATGATGGACGGCCACCAAGGGCACCAGATACTTGTTGCAGTGGTTTTAATAACAGACTGCGTTCAATAGAAAATTTCATAATACTCGTTTATTTAAAAGTAGATAATAACTTACGATGACAACGTACGAATGAGGTTAGAGTAGTCTTCTTTTATATCATGACTCTCTTCACGCAATTGCGCTATTTTACGACAAGCATGAAGTACAGTGGTATGGTCTCGACCGCCAAATGCGTCACCGATCTCAGGTAAGCTGTGATTGGTTAACTCTTTAGACAATGCCATCGCTAATTGACGTGGACGCGCAACAGAACGAGAACGGCGTTTAGACAACAAGTCTGCCATTTTTATCTTGTAGTACTCAGCAACGGTTTTTTGAATATTATCAATCGTTACTAACTTCTCTTGAAGCGCTAATAAGTCACGTAATGCTTCGCGTACAAAATCAATCGTAATTGCACGGCCAGTAAAGTTAGCATTTGCAATCACACGGTTAAGCGCCCCTTCTAATTCACGTACATTCGAACGTAAACGTTTTGCAATAAAGAAGGCCACTTCATCGGCAAGATGAATTTGATGATCTTCTGCTTTCTTCATTAAGATAGCAACGCGAGTTTCTAATTCTGGCGGTTCAATCGCAACAGTAAGACCCCAACCAAAGCGAGATTTCAAACGCTCTTCTACCCCATTAATCTCTCTTGGGTATTTATCTGACGTTAGGATAATTTGCTGATTGCCTTCCAATAACGCATTAAAGGTATGAAAGAATTCTTCTTGTGAACGCTCTTTATTCGCAAAAAATTGAATATCATCGATAAGCAAGGCATCAACACTACGGTAATAACGTTTGAACTCTTCAATGGCGTTATTTTGTAGTGCTTTAACCATGTCTTGAACAAAGCGTTCTGAATGCATATACACAACTTTAGCGTCAGGCTTGCGCTCAAGAATCGCATTACCCACTGCTTGCAACAGGTGTGTTTTACCTAAACCAGTACCACCATATAAGAATAGTGGGTTATACGCCGTTCCCGGGTTATCAGATACTTGGCGAGCTGCAGCTAAGCCAAGTTGGTTTGATTTACCTTCAACGAAGTTAGTAAATTTATGTTTAGGATTTACATTCGAGCGATGATTCAGATCAGCAGGAGTAGGCTCTGAACTCTGAGATTCCCATGGCTTATTCGCTGACTGTAAGGCTTGAAGTTGTGCAGGAGCTGAGGTTGAAGCAGCAACATCTGCTGCCGTTCTCTTTGGTACAGGTGCTGATGCCGTAGGTTTGCTACCCACTTCAAAGCGTAATGTAGGAACATCACTACCACAGAACTCATTTAATAATGAGTTAATGCTATTTAAGTACTTATCTCGAACCCAATCCAACACGAAACGGTTCGGCGCAAATAGCGTAAGGGTATTGTCATTTAATTCAGCTTGCAGGGGTTTAACCCACATACTAAATTCTGCGGAAGGTAATTCTTCTTGAAGGCGCTGTAAACACTGCAGCCAAAGCGATGAAGACACGGACAACCCCACTCATAATTATTTTTAAAAGGTTGTCGATTTTATACTGTGGATAACTTTTGTGCCAGTGTTAGATCGATGATCCAGTGAATAAGATCGAAGTTATTCACACTGATCACGCTTTTTTGCTTAGATCGACACACTTTTTACCTGACTTATACCCAAAACCATCAACAAGCGGAAATAATAACCTTTATTTTACGGTTTAGTTATTACACATAACCAGAGGGTATTTAGAGCTCAATCGCAAAAAAAGTATTATCTCAATACTGATGAATTACGGAGTATCAATCATGAAATGGACAAAGAACATTCTTACTGGATTAACACTGACACTAGCAGCCACTCAATTTGCTCAAGCAGCCACTGACGTTAAAGTAGGGATGTCGGGCCGTTATTTCCCATTTACCTTCGTTAAACAGGATCAACTGCAAGGCTTTGAGGTTGATTTATGGGATGAGATTGGTCGCCGTAACGACTATAACGTTGAATATGTAACTGCGAGTTTTTCTGGTTTATTTGGGCTATTAGAAACAGGCCGAATTGATACGATTTCAAATCAAATTACCAAAACCAAAGAACGTGAAGCTAAATACCTATTTGCCGACCCTTATGTTGTTGACGGTGCGCAAATTACCGTTCGTAAAGGCAATGACAGCATCAAAAGTATTGAAGATTTGGAAGGAAAAACCGTTGCCGTTAACTTAGGTTCTAATTTTGAAAAATTACTGCGAGATAACGATAAATCAGGCCAAATAAACATTAAAACCTACGATACTGGTATTGAGCACGATGTCGCTTTAGGCCGTTCAGATGCGTTTGTGATGGACCGTCTATCAGCAGCTCAACTGATTAAAAAATCAGGATTACCACTGCAACTTGCAGGCGAACCATTTGAAACCATTGAAAATGCATGGCCGTTTGTAAAAAATGAAAAAGGTCAAAAGCTACAAAAAGAAGTTAATAAGGCATTAGCTGAAATGCGAGCAGATGGTACATTAGCAAAAATATCACAAAAGTGGTTTGATGCTGACGTAACACAATAAATCAAACTAACTCGGTAAGTACCTACTTCTATTTACAATAAACCCACTATCTGTAACGTAGTGGGTTTTGTGTTTATTACTTATATAAACTCAGTACAACTCACCACTTTTGAAACTAATTATAGAGAGACATCATGGGATTTGATTTTGCGTATATGATTGAACTCTTACCAATACTGTTTAAGTATTTAGGTACGACATTAGAAATGGCGATATGGGGATTGTTCTTTGCTTTGGCTCTGGCGTTAGTACTCGCTAACTTAAGAGTCTTTAAAGTGCCCGTATTGGATCAACTCAGCCAGCTTTACATCAGCTTTTTCCGTGGTACACCACTGCTGGTTCAATTATTTCTTCTTTATTATGGCTTACCGCAAGTATTCCCTATTTTTATTGGATTAGATGCGTTTAGTGCCGCTGTTATTGGTTTAACACTCCATTTCGCTGCTTATATGGCAGAGAGTATTCGAGCAGCTATTATTGGTATTGATCGTAGCCAAATGGAAGCCAGTCTTTCTATTGGTATGACAACATCTCAAGCAATGCGTCGTATTATCCTTCCTCAAGCGACTCGAGTAGCTTTACCTTCATTAATGAACTATTTCATCGATATGATTAAATCCACGTCATTAGCCTTTACACTTGGAGTGTCTGAAATAATGGCAAAAGCGCAAATGGAAGCCTCTTCAAGCTTTAAGTTCTTTGAAGCATTTTTAGCCGTAGCCCTGATTTATTGGGGTGTTGTTGTCATTCTTACTCGAGTACAAACTTGGGCTGAAGTGAAATTAAATAAGGCATATGTTCGATGATAAAAATTACCAACCTACATAAAAGCTTTGGGGACACAAACGTACTATCAGGCATTGACCTCACCATTAATAAAGGAGAGATAATTGCCATTATAGGATCAAGCGGTACAGGCAAGTCTACGTTACTTAGATGCGTCAATTTTCTCGAAACGGCCGACAAAGGCACCATTACGATTGATGATATTAGCGTCAACAGTGAAAAAAATACCAAAGCAGAAATCATTGCATTGCGACGAAAAACAGGGTTTATCTTCCAAAACTATGCTCTTTTTGCACATTTAACCGCTCGACAGAATATTGCTGAAGGCCTAATAACTGTCCACAAGTGGAATAAGGCAGATGCCCTTAAAAGAGCACAACAAATTTTAGATGATATTGGGCTTGGTGATAAAGGGGATAACTACCCTTCAGCGCTTTCTGGAGGCCAACAACAGCGCGTTGGTATTGGACGAGCAATGGCCTTAGAAGCAGAACTGCTATTATTTGATGAACCCACGTCAGCACTTGATCCTGAATGGGTTAATGAAGTACTGACGTTAATGAAAAAACTGGCCACTCAACATCAAACCATGCTGGTTGTAACTCATGAAATGCAATTTGCAAAAGAAGTCGCCGATAAAGTTATCTATATGGCAGATGGAAAGATCGTGGAACAAGGAACCCCAGAGCAAATTTTTGGTTATCCACAGGATCCTAAATTAAAAAAATTCTTGAATCAGGTCGGGATCGCATAAAGATCCTTGCGCTCTGGCTCACAAAACGTATAATTCACCGTCCGGAAAAATCGTGGAACCTCTTATTGACTATTTTTCTGTCAATGATTACAATTCCGCCTCTTTGTTGAGAGGCGTCGGAATGTACGTCCCACGCCGGGTTTATACAAAAAACCTAAACACTACTGATCAGTAAAAGGTAATACCAATGAAACGCACTTTCCAACCTTCAGTTCTTAAGCGTAAACGCTCTCACGGTTTCCGTGCACGTATGGCTACTAAGAACGGTCGTAACGTAATTAACGCTCGTCGCGCTAAAGGCCGTAAGCGTCTATCTAAGTAATCCTAGATTATTTTGATGAATTACGACTTCTCTCGGGAGTTACGCTTGTTAACTCCCGAAGATTACAAATCTGTTTTCAAGCAAGCTCACCGAGCCGGCTCACCTCACTTCACCATTCTTGCCAGAGAAAATTCACTATCGCACCCTCGTTTAGGCCTTGCTGTTCCTAAAAAGCAAATTAAAACTGCTGTAGGTCGCAATAAGTTCAAACGTATTACGCGTGAAAGTTTCCGCAATAAGCAACATTCATTACCTGCGAAAGACTTTGTGGTTATCGCTAAAAAGAGTGCTCAAGATCTGAGTAACGAAGACTTCAACAAGCTATTAGACAAATTATGGCATCGCCTGTCTCGCCCTTCTCGTGGATAGCAATCGGTCTAATCCGTTTTTATCAACTCGTCATCAGTCCATTGATTGGACCTCGCTGTCGATTTACTCCAACGTGTTCACATTATGCAATTGACGCACTAAAGTCACACGGTTTAGTAAAAGGGTGTTGGCTATCTGGCAAACGTCTATTAAAATGTCATCCTTTGAATGATGGGGGCTATGACCCCGTCCCACCCAAGCAGCATAAAGACAGAGAACAATAACGATGGATACCCAACGTAATATTCTGTTGCTCGCACTGGCTTTAGTTTCTTTTTTACTTTTCCAACAATGGCAAGTAGAAACTAATCCGCAGCAACCAGCTACAGTTAGTACCGTTCAACAAACACAAACGGATGGTGATGTTCCAACTTCTTCAACAGCACACAGTGATACGCCTGCTGATTCAGCGCAATCTGATAAGCTAATCACTATCACAACAGATGTACTTACTTTAAAAGTAGATACATTGGGTGGTGACATCATTGAATCAATTCTTAATAAATACGACGCTGAATTAGACTCTAAAGCAAAGTTCGTTCTTCTTAAGAACGATGCTACGCACAGTTACATAGCTCAAAGTGGTCTTATCGGTCCTCAAGGTATCGATTCAAATACCGGCCGTGCACAATTCACTACGCAAAAAACAGATTATGTTTTAGCTGACGGTCAAAACGAATTACGCGTTCCGCTAACATTAGTGAAAGACGGTATTACTTATACTAAAACACTAATTCTTAAACGTGACAGCTACGCTATCAATGTTGATTATACGGTTGATAACCAATCTTCAGCACCAGCAACAGTAGAAATGTACGCGAACTTAAAGCAAAACTTAATGGACGACGGCGGCAGCTTAACGATGCCTACGTACCGTGGTGGTGCTTACTCTACAGAAGATACTCGTTACAAAAAATACAGCTTTGACGACATGGAAGATAAGAACTTATCTATCGACATGACAAACGGTCAAGGTTGGGCGGGTATGCTACAACATTACTTTGCTTCAGCTTGGATCCCTCGCAACGTAAATGACGCAACACTGACGTCACGCGTAGCGGGCGATTACGGTTACATTGGCGTACGTATGCCTGCTGTAACAATTCCTACAGGTCAAGAAGCAACGCTTTCTGCAACACTTTGGACTGGTCCAAAGCTGCAGAAAGAAATGGCAGCGACTCAACAATACCTAGACTTAACGGTTGATTACGGTTGGTTGTGGTTTATCGCTTCACCACTTCATAAACTACTGTCTTTCATCCAAGGCATTGTTGTGAACTGGGGTCTAGCTATCATCATCTTAACCTTTATTGTTCGTGGCGCTATGTACCCACTAACAAAAGCACAATACACATCAATGGCTAAAATGCGCATGCTTCAACCTAAGTTGACTGCTATGCGTGAGCGTATTGGCGATGACCGTCAACGCATGAGCCAAGAAATGATGGAGCTTTATAAGAAAGAAAAAGTAAACCCACTAGGTGGTTGTTTACCAATTCTTCTTCAAATGCCAATCTTCATTTCGTTGTACTGGGCACTAATGGAATCTGTTGAGCTTCGTCATGCACCATTCTTTGGTTGGATCACGGATTTATCAGCACAAGACCCATACTACATCCTGCCATTATTAATGGGTGCAAGTATGTTCTTAATCCAGAAGATGAGCCCAACAACAGTAACGGATCCAATGCAACAGAAGATCATGACGTTCATGCCTGTTATGTTCACCGTGTTCTTCTTATGGTTCCCTGCTGGCCTAGTTCTTTACTGGTTAGTATCAAACATCGTAACGTTAATTCAGCAGACTCTGATTTATCGTGCACTAGAGAAAAAAGGCTTACACTCTAAGTAAGTTGAATTTCTAAAGAAATAAACAAAAGGCGGCCATTGGTCGCCTTTTTTGTTTTATCGGCTTACAATATGCTCAAGCAATAGACATTAAGAATAATCATGACATTACATACAGACACCATAGTTGCACAAGCAACAGCGCCAGGCCGAGGCGGCGTAGGCATCATTCGAGTATCAGGCCCTAAAGCAAAAGAAGTGGCTTTAGAGGTTATTGGTAAAGAACTGAAACCACGTTACGCCGAATATGCACCATTCAAAGATGAGAATGGTTTAGAGCTTGATCAAGGCATTGCACTCTATTTTCCTAACCCACATTCATTTACGGGTGAAGACGTTTTAGAACTTCAGGGGCATGGTGGCCCTGTTGTCATGGATATGCTAATCAAACGCATCCTAAAAATAGACGGTATCCGTACTGCTCGTCCAGGTGAATTCTCAGAAAGAGCCTTCCTAAACGATAAAATGGATTTAGCACAAGCAGAAGCTATCGCTGATTTAATTGATGCAAGCTCTGAAGAAGCAGCTAAATCAGCCTTAAATTCACTGCAAGGTGTTTTCTCAAATAAGATTAACACCTTGGTTGAATCACTTATTTACCTTCGAATTTACGTTGAAGCTGCCATTGATTTTCCAGAAGAAGAGATCGACTTTCTTGCCGATGGCAAAGTAAGTGGTGATTTACAAGGGATCATTGATAACTTAAATGCGGTTCGCCAAGAAGCGAATCAAGGTGCGATCATGCGTGAAGGCATGAAAGTTGTTATCGCCGGCCGCCCAAATGCAGGCAAGTCTAGCCTTCTTAATGCACTATCAGGTAAAGATACTGCAATTGTCACCGATATTGCAGGGACCACTCGTGACGTCCTTAGAGAGCATATTCATATTGATGGTATGCCTTTACATATCATTGATACTGCAGGCCTTCGCGAAGCCTCTGATGAGGTAGAACGCATTGGTATTGAACGAGCTTGGGACGAAATAGCTCAAGCTGACCGCGTTTTATTTATGGTTGATGGCACAACAACGGATGCAACAGACCCCAAAATAATCTGGCCAGAATTTCTTGATCGCTTACCTAAAAACATGGGCATGACAGTGATACGAAATAAAGCCGATCAAACCGGTGAAGATCTTGGTATTTGTCATGTGAATGATCCTACCTTGATTCGTCTATCAGCAAAAACGGGTGAAGGGGTTGATGCTCTGCGTACCCACTTAAAAGAATGCATGGGCTTCTCTGGCAACCAAGAAGGTGGTTTTATGGCTCGTCGTCGCCATCTAGAGGCACTAGAAAAGGCAGCTCAGCACCTCGATATAGGTCAACAACAACTTGAAGGCTATATGGCTGGTGAAATCCTTGCTGAAGAATTGAGAATAGCGCAACAACACCTCAGTGAAATAACAGGTGAATTTACTTCTGACGACTTACTAGGCCGCATCTTTACTTCTTTTTGTATTGGTAAATAAACTAATAACAAATTACACAATAATGGGCTATTACAGCCCATTTTTTATAGGAAAAATTCATGAAAAATGCATCAATCATTACTGGTAGCACCCTTGGTGGTGCAGAGTACGTTGGCGATCATCTTGCTGATTTATTAGAAGATATGGAGTTCACAACAGATATACATAATCAACCTAATTTAGATGAAATAGACAGTAATAGTCTTTGGCTTTTCGTCGTTTCGACTCATGGAGCAGGAGATTATCCAGACAATATCAAACCATTCATTGAACAATTACAAAATAATCCCAACGCTTTATCTACGATAAATTTTGCCATCGTTGCGATTGGTGATTCAAGCTACGATACTTTCTGTGCAGCAGGTAAATCACTACAAAGTACATTGATTAAACTTGGTGCCACTGAAAAATATCCATTACTAGAAATAGATGTGACTCAAAATAGTATTCCAGAAGAGCCTGCTGAATTGTGGTTAAAACAACACTTTTGTTAATAAAAAGTGTTAACCGATCAAAAAAGTTATTAAATAGCTGACACCTACTATGTGGATAACTATAGAAAGATCCAGTGATCAAGTTATAGTTATCCATTGAATAAGATCTAACACCCTCCCCCCTTGTGGATAAGTAGTAATTTTATCCTCAAGCAGTCCGATCGAAGATCAAAGATTCATCACAACTTAGGATCTTACTAAAGTACATGATCCTATTGATCATTTGCCACTTATCCACAGAGATCGACGTTCTATATAATAGATCTAATAAGAGATCTCTTTAAAAGATCTTATATATATTAAGTGATCTTTAATTTTTGAACTTCGTCACTTTTTCATTTCTTTCCAAGCTAGAAAAAGGGTAAAATAGATCTCTTAAAATTAAATTCTTCTCACTATTTTCATAACACCTAAGGTCAACTCATGTTTTACCAAGAAAACTTTGATGTCATTGTTATTGGCGGTGGTCATGCTGGAACTGAAGCAGCATTAGCAGCTGCAAGAACAGGACAAAAGACACTTCTACTCACACATAACATCGACACATTAGGTCAAATGTCATGTAATCCTGCTATCGGTGGGATCGGCAAAGGCCATTTGGTAAAAGAAGTGGATGCTTTAGGTGGATTAATGGCACAAGCCACTGATCATGCCGGTATTCAATTTAGAACATTAAATGCGTCCAAAGGCCCAGCAGTTCGAGCGACTCGTGCTCAAGCAGATAGAGCACTATACAAAGCATTTGTTCGTTCAGTATTAGAAAACCAACCAAACTTAACGTTATTTCAACAAGCAGTAGATGATCTGATTATTGAAAACGATAAAGTTATCGGTGCTATTACTCAAATGGGCCTTAAATTCCGTGCTAAATCCGTTGTATTAACGGCTGGAACCTTTTTAGGGGGTCAGATACACATTGGCATGGAAAACTTCTCTGGAGGTCGCGCAGGAGATCCTTCTTCGATCACTCTTGCTCAACGTTTACGAGATCGTCCATTTAGGATCGATCGCCTTAAAACCGGTACTCCACCACGTATTGATGCTCGTAGCGTTGATTTTTCAAATTTAGAAGCACAACCGGGTGATAATCCAACGCCTGTTTTCTCATTTATGGGTAATCGTGAACAGCAGCCTAAACAAATTAACTGCTTCATCACTCATACTAATGAAAAAACACATGATGTAATTCGTAAGAACCTTGATCGTAGCCCTATGTACGCTGGTGTTATCGAAGGTATTGGTCCTCGTTACTGCCCTTCAATTGAAGATAAAGTAATGCGTTTTGCTGATAAAGACAGCCACCAAATCTTTATTGAACCAGAAGGCTTAACAACACACGAATTATACCCAAATGGTATTTCAACAAGTTTGCCATTTGACGTACAACTGCAAATCGTTCGTTCAATGAAAGGCTTTGAAAATGCACACATTGTTCGTCCAGGTTATGCGATTGAGTATGATTTCTTTGATCCTCGTGATTTAAAATCAACGTATGAAACTAAGTTTATTGAAGGCTTATTCTTTGCTGGTCAAATTAACGGTACTACTGGATATGAAGAAGCGGCTGCACAAGGGTTAATGGCCGGTCTTAATGCAAGTTTGTTTGCTCAAGGCAAAGAAGGTTGGAGTCCACGCCGTGATGAAGCATACATGGGCGTGCTTATTGATGATTTATCAACGCTTGGAACCAAAGAACCATACCGTATGTTTACGTCTCGTGCCGAATATCGTTTATCACTTCGTGAAGATAACGCCGATTTACGCTTAACAGAACAAGGCCGTGAACTTGGTTTAGTTGATGATGCTCGTTGGGCTCGCTTTAACGAGAAAGTAGAAAATATTGAAAAAGAACGTCAACGTTTAAAAGACATTTGGGTGAATCCTAAATCAGAAAATATTGATCAAGTTAATTCGATCTTAAAAACGCCGATCGTTCGTGAAGCAAGTGGTGAAGATCTTCTTCGTCGTCCTGAAGTGAATTATGAGTCATTGATCTCTATTGATGGTTTTGGTCCTGCTATTGAGGATCAACAAGCGTCTGAACAAGTTGAAATTCAAGTAAAATACGCCGGATACATTCAGCGTCAGCGTGATGAAATTGAAAAATCATTACGTCATGAAAATACAAAATTGCCTTTAGATCTTAATTATAAAGAAGTTAAAGGTCTTTCAAATGAAGTGGTTGCGAAACTCACAGACGCTAAGCCTGAAACGATTGGCATAGCATCACGTATTTCTGGTATTACACCAGCTGCAGTTTCTATTCTATTAGTGCATTTAAAGAAACACGGTTTATTAAAAAAAGGTGAGTAACGTGACCGATTTATCTCAGCAATTCGATCGTTTGATTGCTCAAACTGATTTAACTGTCTCTGAATTGCAAAAAGAGCAGTTACTTGGTTATGTAGCGCTACTTCATAAGTGGAATAAAGCGTATAACCTAACGTCAGTTAGAAATCCGAGTGAAATGGTCATTAAGCATATTCTGGATAGCATTGTTGTTAGTCCAAAGTTGTCAGGTGAGCGTTTTATTGATGTTGGTACAGGTCCTGGCTTACCAGGTATCCCATTAGCTATCATGAACCCTGGAAAATCGTTTACTCTATTAGACAGCTTAGGTAAGAGAATCCGCTTTATCAAACAGGTGATTCATGAGTTAAAAATTACCAATGTCACTCCAATCCAAAGCCGTGTTGAAGAGTTTCAGCCTGAAGAAAAGTTTGATGCAGTCCTAAGTCGTGCATTTGCATCAATGACAGACATGGTTAATTGGTGTCATCATCTACCAAAAGAAGAAGATGGTGTGTTTTTGGCGTTAAAAGGGATCTATTCAGAAGATGAAGCTAATGATCTTCCAGAATGGTGCTCAGTCAAAGATGTAGCGACATTGATCGTTCCGGAGTTAGAGGGTGAAAGACATTTAGTCACCTTAACCGGAAAAAAATAATGGAATGAGGTTAGTGTGGGAAAAGTTATCTCTATTGCGAACCAGAAAGGTGGCGTAGGTAAAACAACGACAGCGGTGAATCTTGCCGCTTCAATGGCAGCAACTCATCGAAAAGTATTACTTATCGATTTAGATGCTCAAGGCAATGCGACCATGGCCAGTGGCGTTGATAAATACGATGTCGATGCCACAGCTTATGAACTTCTGGTTGATGAAGTGCCTTTTGAAAAAGTTGTAATAGAGGAAACTTCCGGGGGTTACGATCTTATTGCTGCTAATGGTGATGTTACCGCCGCTGAAATCAAATTGATGGAAGTGTTTGCGCGTGAAGTTCGCTTACGCAATATGATTGCTTCGGTTCGTGGTAACTATGATTTCATCTTTATTGATTGCCCTCCCGCTCTAAATCTCCTTACAATTAACGCCATGGCAGCATCGGATTCTGTATTGGTCCCTATGCAGTGTGAATATTACGCACTAGAGGGATTAACGGCTTTAATTGATACCATCAGTAAATTAGCCGCTGTAGTGAATGCTGATTTAAAGATCGAAGGGTTATTAAGAACCATGTACGATCCTCGTAATCGCTTAGCTAATGATGTATCAGATCAATTAAAAAAACATTTTGGGGAAAAAGTGTACCGCACTGTTATTCCTCGAAATGTACGTTTAGCAGAAGCGCCAAGTCATGGTAAACCTGCAATGTATTATGATAAATACTCTAATGGTGCAAAGGCTTACTTAGCCCTTGCCGGAGAGATAATTCGCCGTGACGAAATGGAAAAAGAAAGGGAAACAGAAATTCATGGGTAATAAACGTGGTTTAGGCAAAGGATTAGATGCCCTATTAGCAACAAGCTCTATTGCTCGTGAAAAGCAATCAGCAGCCGAACAAAGTGAATCTATCTCAAAAGATGCTCAATTAATTGAATTGGGTATTCATCAACTAAGTGCCGGCCAATACCAGCCTCGTAAAACAATGGAAGAAGAAGCCTTAGAAGAGCTTTCTGCTTCTATTCGTTCTCAAGGTATCATCCAACCGATTGTTGTTCGTCAAGTTGCTCCTCAGCAATATGAAATTATTGCGGGTGAGCGACGTTTCCGTGCTGCTAAAAAAGCAGGTCTAAAGCATGTACCCTGTGTGGTTAAATCGGTTGAAGATAAAGCCGTGATTGCAATGGCTTTAATTGAGAACATTCAACGTGAAGATCTGAATGCTATCGAAGAAGCACAAGCATTAGAGCGCTTACAGCAAGAATTTGAATTAACTCATCAACAAATTTCAGATGTTATCGGTAAATCTCGAACTACAGTAACAAACTTACTGCGTTTAAACGCATTGACTGATGAAGTTAAAGGTTTCGTTGAGAAGAAAGAACTTGAGATGGGACACGCTCGTGCATTACTAGCATTAGAGAGTAAGCAGCAAATTGAATTAGCTCATCTTGTGATTAAAAAGAGGCTGACGGTTCGTCAAACTGAACAACAAGTGAAAGCCTTATTATCTCCTAAAGCAGAGAAAGAACCAGTAAAGCAAGATTCAGAGATGATCGAGATATCGAATAAACTTACTTCTGCTCTTGGGTCTAAAGTTGTTATAAATAGAAACTCATCAGGTTCAGGTAAGGTAACGATTACCTTTGACGAGGCTCACAAATTAGAACAACTTATCGCAAAGCTAGAAAGTTAAATGTGATATAAAACGGTATTAGAAAGTAAAATTGTCTTTTACGTCGTAAAAGTTACTGCATTGTTCTCATAAATGTAACTTTTTAATGCTATTTGATTGCATTCATATGGGTGCAACGTATAATTTTTGCAAAATCTTCGCCTTGGGTTGATTTATATCAAGGCAAAGATGCTAAAAAGGAAGAATACATGGTAGTTACGCTAGCTAAACCAGGGCGTTTGCTTGCAAAGCGATTGTTATTGATTCAGCTTAGTGTCACTACAGTTATGACAATAGGGATGAGCATAGCCGTTAGTGCTAGTTGGGGAATGTCAGCATTGGTAGGGGGTAGTATTTTTATTATCGCTAATACCGTGTTTTCAAAATGTGCATTTATGTTCAGTGGAGCAAGAGCGGCTAAAATGGTTGCAGCTTTTTTCTATTTGGGTGAAGTGCTTAAAATTCTTATAACAATCGTCTTATTTTCTATTGTTTACGTGTATACAGAGGTGGAACTTGTTCCCCTCAAACTAACCTATTTGCTGGTACTGGGTAGTAATATCTTTGCACCAGTTTTCTTTATTAACAACAGGAAATAGGAAAAGTTATGTCTGCGTCAACGCCTACTGAATATATTAATCATCACCTGCAAAACCTCTCTTTAGGGAAGTTGGGCATTGTTGATGAATTAAGTTTTTGGAATGTGCATATAGACAGTTTGTTTTTTTCTGTGCTAACAGGGATGTTATTCCTTTGGGTTTTCCGTTCTGTAGCTAAGAAATCGACATCTGGAGTACCAGGTAAATTACAGTGTTTCGTTGAAATGGTGGTTGAATTCGTTGATAGCAACGTTAAAGATACTTTCCATGGAAGAAACCCGCTAGTTGCTCCATTAGCTTTGACCATATTTTGTTGGGTAATTATCATGAACGTCATGGATTTAGTTCCAATTGACTTCTTACCTTACCCTGCTGAACATTGGTTAGGTATCCCTTATCTTAAGGTGGTTCCTACTGCTGATGTAAACATTACTATGGCAATGGCTCTTGGTGTATTTGCTTTAATGATTTACTACAGCATTAAAGTGAAAGGACTTGGCGGTTTTGCAAAAGAATTAGCATTACACCCATTTAACCACTGGATAATGATCCCATTCAACCTACTAATTGAAGTTGTTTCGCTATTAGCTAAGCCTCTTTCTTTAGGTATGCGTCTGTTTGGTAACATGTTTGCTGGTGAAGTGGTATTTATTCTAATCGCTGCAATGCTACCTTGGTATTTACAATGGGTCGGTGCGTTACCTTGGGCTATCTTCCATATTTTGGTTATATTAATCCAAGCATTTGTTTTCATGATGTTAACGATAGTTTATCTATCAATGGCTCATGAAGATGGCGATCATTAATTTTAAAATTTTTAATACAACTCTATCTATTCAATTGGAGAATATAAATGGAAACCGTTCTTAGTTTTTCAGCTATCGCAGTAGCTATTATTGTTGGTCTTTGTGCTGTAGGTACAGCAATTGGTTTTGCTATTCTTGGTGGTAAGTTTCTGGAAGGCGCAGCTCGTCAACCTGAAATGGCTCCAATGCTACAAGTTAAGATGTTCATCATCGCTGGTCTATTGGATGCGGTTCCAATGATCGGTATCGTAATCGCGCTACTATTCACATTTGCTAACCCATTTGTTGGTCAACTAGCAGGCTAATCTAGCCTTTTGCTAATTGAATTTTTGTAGCTGATTCTTAACGAGGGGTAGCTGTTGTGAATATGAACGCAACTCTGCTTGGTCAAGCAATCGCTTTCGCACTGTTTGTTTGGTTCTGCATGAAATATGTATGGCCACCAATCATGGAAGCGATCGAGGCACGTCAGAAGCTAATTGCTGACGGTTTATCTGCCGCTGAACGCGCAGCTAAAGACCTTGATTTGGCACAAGCCAATGCTTCTGATCAACTGAAAGAAGCAAAACGCGCTGCAACTGAGATCATCGAACAAGCGAACAAACGTAAAGGTCAAATTTTGGATGAAGCCCGTGAAGAAGCGCTGACTGAACGTCAGAAGATTCTTACACAAGGTGAAGCAGAACTTGAATCTGAGCGCAAACGTGCACACGATGAACTGCGTAAACAAGTTGCAACTCTGGCTGTGATTGGTGCCGAGAAGATCTTAGAACGCTCTATTGATGTAGAAGCGCAAAAAGATATTCTTGATAACATCACTGCGAAATTGTAAGTAAAAGGGGGCAAGATATGTCGACAATGACAACCATCGCACGCCCCTACGCGAAAGCAGCTTTTGACTTTGCGGTCGAAAAAGGCGAATTGGACCAATGGGTTCAAATGCTAACTTTTTGTTCAGAAGTCGCGAAAAATGAAGACGTTGCTCAGTTGCTTGATGGTGCGGTTGCGCCAGAGCAGTTAGCTGAAATCTTTATTTCAATTTGTGGCGAACAACTGAACGAGTTTGGACAAAATCTAATTCATGTAATGGCTGAAAACAGCCGCCTGAAGATTTTACCTGATGTGTTAGAGCAATTTATCTTTTTCAAACATGAACTTGAAAAAGAAATTGATGCTGAAGTTACTTCAGCAATTGAGCTGACAGAGCAGCAGAAAGCTGACATTAGTGCCAAACTTGAAGCTCGTCTAGAGCGTAAAGTGAAGCTGAATTGTAGCGTAGATGAGGCCCTACTAGCTGGGGTCATAATTCGAGCCGGAGACCTAGTCATTGATAACTCAGCACGTGGCCGTTTAAGCCGCCTGAGTGAAACATTGCAGTCTTGATGGGGAATGGAGCATGCAACTTAATTCCACGGAAATTAGCGATCTAATCAAACAACGTATTGAAAAATTCAACGTTGTAAGTGAAGCTCGCAATGAAGGTACAATCGTTTCGGTAAGCGACGGTATCATTCGTATCCACGGCCTTGCAGACGTTATGCAAGGCGAAATGATTGAATTACCGGGTGGCCGTTATGCGCTAGCACTTAACCTTGAGCGTGACTCAGTTGGTGCGGTAGTAATGGGCCCATATGCTGACCTACAGGAAGGCATGAAAGTAACAGGTACTGGTCGTATCCTTGAAGTACCAGTAGGTCCTGAAATGCTAGGTCGTGTTGTAAACACACTTGGTGAGCCAATTGATGGTAAAGGCCCTATTGATGCGAAATTGACTTCTCCAGTAGAAGTGATTGCACCTGGTGTAATCGATCGTAAATCAGTAGACCAACCTGTACAGACTGGCTATAAGTCAGTTGACTCAATGATCCCAATCGGCCGTGGTCAGCGTGAGCTAATCATCGGTGACCGTCAGACTGGTAAAACAGCAATGGCGATCGATGCGATCATTAACCAGAAAAATTCTGGTATTTACTCAATCTATGTTGCGATTGGCCAAAAGGCATCAACAATTGCTAACGTAGTTCGCAAATTAGAAGAGCACGGTGCGTTAGCTAACACTATCGTTGTTGTTGCTTCTGCTTCTGAATCTGCTGCGCTGCAATACCTTGCACCGTACTCAGGTTGTGCGATGGGTGAATACTTCCGTGACCGCGGTGAAGATGCACTGATTGTTTATGATGACCTATCTAAGCAAGCAGTAGCTTATCGTCAAATTTCTCTACTACTGAAACGTCCACCGGGTCGTGAAGCATTCCCTGGTGACGTATTCTATTTACACTCTCGTCTACTAGAGCGTGCTGCTCGTGTAAGCGAAGCGTATGTTGAGAAATTCACTAATGGTGAAGTGAAAGGTAAAACAGGTTCTTTAACTGCCCTACCTATCATCGAAACTCAAGCTGGTGACGTATCTGCATTCGTACCAACCAACGTAATCTCGATTACTGATGGTCAGATCTTCCTACAAACAGAACTGTTCACCGCTGGTGTTCGTCCTGCGGTAGATCCAGGTATCTCTGTATCTCGTGTAGGTGGTGCTGCGCAAACTAAGATCATTAAGAAACTGTCTGGTGGTATTCGTACCGCGCTTGCACAGTATCGTGAACTTGCAGCGTTTGCTCAGTTCTCATCTGATCTTGATGACGCGACTAAAAAGCAACTTGATCACGGTGAAAAAGTAACTGAACTTATGAAACAAAAGCAGTACGCTCCAATGTCTGTTTTTGATCAAGCGTTAGTTATCTTTACAGCTGAGAAAGGCTATTTGAATGATGTTGAGCTTTCTAAGCTTGCAGATTTTGAAGAAGCTCTGCTGTCGTATGCTCGTGGTCAATTTGCCGATCTAGCAACAGAGATCGACTCATCGGGTGCTTGGAATAATGAAATTGAAGCTCAGTTCGTGAAACTGGTTGAAGATTTCAAAGCAACCCAGACCTGGTAATTCGTTGGTGACCTGTTATGGGTCACCCGAAAACGGAGAGTAACGATGGCCGGTGCGAAAGAGATTCGTAACAAGATCGGGAGTGTAAAAAGCACTCAAAAGATCACGAAAGCAATGGAAATGGTAGCCGCTTCTAAAATGCGTCGCTCGCAAGAGTCGATGGCTGCGTCTCGTCCATATGCTGACACAATACGTAAAGTAATCGGTCATTTAGCGCTTGGTAGCCTCGAGTATCGTCATCCGTATCTTGAGGAACGCGAAGCTAAGCGCGTTGGTTACATTGTTATTTCTAGTGATCGTGGTTTGTGTGGTGGCTTAAACATTAACTTGTTTAAGAAAGTCATGACAGAAATGAAAGCATGGTCAAAAGATGGTGTTGAAATTGATTTAGCCGTTATTGGCTCTAAAGCAACAGCATTTTTTAACAGCTATGGCGGTAACGTTATTGCTCAAAACTCTGGCTTAGGTGATAACCCAAGTCTTGAAGAATTGATCGGTAGTGTTGGCGTTATGCTAAAGAAATACGATGAAGGCCAGCTGGATCGCCTATATGTAGTGAACAATAAGTTCATTAACACTATGGTGCAAGAGCCAGCAATTGACCAATTACTTCCTTTGCCTAAATCTGAAGATGAAGCAATGAAACGTACTCATTCTTGGGATTACATTTATGAACCTGAGCCTAAACTACTGCTAGATACATTATTGGTTCGATACGTTGAATCACAAGTATATCAAGGTGTAGTTGAAAACTTAGCGTGTGAACATGTAGCGCGAATGATTGCGATGAAAGCAGCGACTGATAACGCTGGTGACATTATTGATGAACTGCAACTTGTGTATAACAAAGCCCGTCAATCGGCGATTACACAAGAGCTTTCAGAAATTGTTTCAGGCGCATCAGCGGTTTAAGCAATAGGTATTTAAACAGTTTAGAGGATTAACGATGACTACAGGTAAGATCGTACAGATCATCGGTGCGGTAGTCGATGTAGAGTTCCCACAAGGCAATGTACCTCGTGTATACGATGCTTTGAATGTTGTTGATGCAAAAGAACGTCTTGTTCTTGAAGTGCAACAGCAAATCGGTGGCGGCGTAGTGCGCTGTATCGTAATGGGTAGCTCAGATGGTTTACGTCGTGGCTTAACAGTAGAAAATACTGGCGCGCCAATTACTGTTCCAGTGGGTACTAAAACTTTAGGCCGTATCATGAACGTTCTTGGTGACGCGATTGATGAGTGTGGCGAGATTGGTGCTGAAGAGCATTATTCAATTCACCGCGAAGCGCCTAGCTATGAAGAGCAGTCTAACTCGACTGAACTTCTAGAGACGGGTGTTAAGGTAATCGACTTAATTTGTCCATTCGCTAAGGGTGGTAAAATCGGTCTATTCGGTGGTGCTGGTGTAGGTAAGACTGTCAACATGATGGAACTTATCAACAACATCGCACTACAACACTCTGGCCTATCTGTATTTGCAGGTGTAGGTGAGCGTACTCGTGAAGGTAATGATTTCTACTTTGAAATGCAGGAAGCTGGTGTTGTAAACATCGAGAAACCTGAAGAATCAAAAGTAGCAATGGTTTACGGTCAAATGAACGAGCCACCAGGTAACCGTCTACGTGTTGCACTGACTGGTCTAACAATGGCAGAGCGTTTCCGTGACGAAGGTCGTGACGTACTGTTGTTCGTTGATAACATTTACCGTTATACACTAGCAGGTACTGAAGTATCAGCACTGTTAGGTCGTATGCCATCAGCGGTAGGTTACCAACCTACTCTAGCTGAAGAGATGGGTGTTCTTCAGGAGCGTATCACTTCAACTCGTAGTGGTTCTATCACTTCAGTTCAAGCGGTATATGTACCTGCGGATGACTTAACGGATCCATCTCCAGCAACAACGTTTGCTCACTTAGATGCGACAGTTGTACTTAACCGTAATATCGCTTCAATGGGTCTATACCCAGCGATTGACCCGTTAGACTCAACATCTCGTCAACTTGATCCACTTGTTGTTGGTCAAGAGCACTATGATATCGCTCGTGGCGTTCAATCGACACTTCAGCGCTATAAAGAGCTAAAAGACATCATCGCTATCCTAGGTATGGACGAGCTATCTGAAGAAGATAAGCAAGTAGTATCTCGTGCTCGTAAGATTGAGAAATTCTTAACTCAACCTTACCACGTAGCAGAAGTATTCACCGGTGACCCAGGTATTTACGTACCACTTAAAGACACATTAGCTGGCTTTAAAGGTCTATTAGCGGGTGATTACGATGACGTTCCTGAGCAAGCCTTCATGTACTGCGGTAAGATTGAAGACGCGCTTGAGAAGGCGAAGAAGCTATAAGGCTGATTAGGAGGCGATATGGCAGCAATGACCTTTCACCTGGACGTTGTAAGTGCTGAGCAGAAATTATTCTCAGGACTAGTAGAAACGATGCAGGTGACCGGTAGCGAGGGTGAACTTGGTATTTTCCATGGGCACGCACCGCTGCTGACCGCTATCACGCCTGGTATGGTGCGTATTGTTAAACAACATGGTCACGAAGAGTACATTTATGTCTCTGGTGGCATTGTTGAGGTTCAACCTGGTTCGGCTACTGTTCTTGCAGATACCGGTATCCGTGGTGAAGACCTAGACGCAGCTAAGGCAGAAGAAGCTAAACGCAAGGCTGAAGAGAACATCAAAAATCAGCATGGCGACATTAACTTCGCTCAAGCGGCCAGTGATTTGGCTAAAGCGATCGCACAGCTTCGAGTTATCGAGCTGACAAAACGTTCGCGTTAATCAAGCACCATTAGAAAGAAGGCGACCTATTTTGGTCGCCTTTTCTTTATTGAATGTTAATATTCTTATTTATCCACATGTTAATTCCATTAATCATTACTTTGTATTTAACTCAGTAGTCAGTAATGGATTTAGTATTTTGATTTCCACTAGCTAGGTAAATGGTATCGATACAGAGTTAGAGTCGATACCAGTTAGCATAATAATAGAATGGGCTTTTCATGAAATTCAGTGCAGTAATTTTAGCAGCGGGTAAAGGCACTCGCATGTACTCAAACAAACCTAAAGTACTTCATACTTTAGCGGGTAAACCAATGGCGAAGCATGTAATTGATACATGTGAGGGCCTTGGTGCTCAAAACATTCACTTAGTTTATGGTCACGGTGGTGATCAGATGAAAGCTGAGTTGGGTGAAGAGCGTGTTCAATGGGTACTTCAAGCTGAACAATTAGGTACTGGCCATGCTGTAAATCAAGCGGCACCAGAGTTTGCTGATGATGAGAAAGTATTAGTCTTATATGGTGATGTTCCACTTATTAGCACTGAAACCGTTGAGAATTTATTAGAAGCTCAACCAACAGGTGGTATTGCACTACTTACCGTTGTTTTAGATAACCCTATGGGCTATGGACGTATTATTCGTCGTAATGGTCCTGTGATTGCGATTGTAGAGCAAAAAGATGCGACGGAAGAACAGAAGTTAATTAAAGAGATTAACACAGGCGTAATGGTTGCGACTGGCGGTGATTTGAAACGTTGGTTAGCGGCACTTAAAAATGAAAACGCTCAGGGTGAATATTACCTTACCGATATCATTGCTGCAGCTCATGATGAAGGTCGTGCAGTAGAAGCTGTTCATCCAGTAAGCCCTATTGAAGTTGAAGGCGTGAATGATCGTGCTCAATTAGCTCGTTTAGAAAGAGCATTTCAATTAGCGCAAGCACAAAAGCTATTAGAACAAGGCGTTATGCTTCGCGATCCTAGCCGTTTTGATCTTAGAGGATCATTGCAATGCGGTATGGATATTGAGATCGATGCCAACGTGATCATTGAAGGTAATGTGACGATCGGTGATAACGTTGTTATCGGAGCTGGCTGTGTACTTAAAGATTGTGAGATTGATGATAATACAGTTATTCGCCCATACAGTGTGATTGAAGGTGCTACTGTTGGTGAAGATTGTACCGTTGGCCCATTTACTCGCTTACGCCCAGGCGCTGAGCTTTGTAATGATGCTCATGTAGGTAATTTCGTTGAAGTGAAGAATGTTCGTTTAGGTGAAGGTTCTAAAGCGAACCACTTAACTTACCTAGGTGATGCAGAAATAGGTAAACGTGTAAATGTAGGTGCAGGTGTGATCACATGTAACTACGATGGTGCGAATAAATTTAAGACGATTATTGGTGATGATGTGTTTGTTGGTTCTGATAGCCAGCTTATTGCGCCTATTACCGTAGCCAATGGTGCAACGGTTGGTGCTGGTTCTACAGTGACTAAAGATGTTGCGGAGAATGAGCTTTATATCAGCCGAGCTAAAGAGCGCCGTATTGCTAATTGGCAGCGTCCAACTAAAAAATAATTAATAGGCAACCTATTGATAGTAAAAAGAAGCCATTAGGCTTCTTTTTTTTTATACCAGTCTATAGGCAAAAAAAATGCTGACCGAAGTCAGCATTTTTTAAAATTCTATTCGAAAAATTCGAATTAAGCTGGAGTAACGTCTGCAGCTTGTGGGCCTTTTTGACCTTGTTCAACAGTGAAAGTTACCGCTTGGCCTTCTTTCAGAGTTTTGAAACCTTCAGTTGCGATAGCACGGAAGTGAACGAATACGTCAGCGCCGCCGTTATCTTGAGTAATGAAACCGAAACCTTTCTCTTCGTTGAACCACTTAACGATACCAGTTGATTTAGACATAATAAATCCTAATTTTTTTAAATTAAATAATTCGCATAATGCGAAGTTGTAGCCATAAAGAATTATTTATTTGAGGTAAAACATATGTATAAAAAGCTTCAAGCATAACTGGTAAAGCAGTATAACGAAGGTTTCAAAAGCATAATATTACAGATAAATAGGTCTGTTTACAGGCCGAGAAAAATAATAGCATTTTTTAACCGATTGTATAGTAGAATTTCAAAAATGAATGAAAATAAGGCTAAAAAATTATTAGCCTTATAAATGCCATACGCTATTAAGATAAAAAGAACTGATAAGCAGGGTTATCTGTTTCATCCTTACATTGGTAGCCTAACTCTTTGAGGTGCTTTGAGAAATCAAAGAGATCGCTATCATCTAGTTCAAAGCCACATAACACACGTCCATAATCAGCCCCGTGATTGCGATAATTGAACAAACTTATATTCCAATGTGTGCCTAAAGTGCTTAAGAATTTAACCAGTGCACCGGGGTATTCTGGAAATTCAAAACTGTATAAACGCTCTTTTAAGGGTTTAGATGGCTTTCCACCAATCATATAACGGATATGCAGTTTCGCCATTTCATTGTCAGAGAGATCCACAACAGGGTAATCGCCTTGCTGTAAATCACTAATAATATTATCGAGCTCTTGCTGCCCTTCTTGTAAGCGAACACCGACAAAAATATTGGCTTGTTTGTCATCATTATAACGGTAGTTGAATTCCGTTACGGCTCTGCCGCCAATCAGGTTACAAAACTCAAAGAAAGCGCCTTGACGTTCAGGGATCGTTACCGCTAATAGGCCTTCTCGTTTTTCACCTAATTCACAGCGCTCGGAGACGTAACGTAAACCATGAAAATTGGTATTGGCACCAGAAAGTACCGTCCCTAGTTGTTTATTTTCTAGTTGATGTTTATCGGCAAATTTTTTCAATCCAGCTAATGCTAAAGCACCTGATGGCTCTGCGATTGCGCGAGTGTCTTCAAAAATATCTTTAACCGCCGCACAGATTTCATCACTGGATACCGTAATATGACCATCTAGGTATTTTTGGCATAAACGGAAGGTTTCATCACCAATGCGTTTTACGGCGACACCATCAGCAAACATACTGACTTGATTAAGAATGACAGGCTCACCTGCATCTAGTGCCGCTTTTAAACAGGCAGAGTCTTCGGGCTCAACGGCAATGACTTTGATGTCAGGCATTAACTGTTTAATAAGAACAGCAACTCCTGCTGCTAAACCGCCACCCCCAACAGGAACAAAGATATAATCGAGATGGCCATTTTGTTGCAGCATCTCCATTCCTATTGTCCCTTGGCCAGCAATGACTAATGGGTGGTCGAACGGAGGAACAAACGTATAACCGTGAAGTTCAGATAAACGTTCAGCTTCGGCTTTTGCTTCATCAAAGTTACTGCCATGAAGTACGACATTACCACCAAATCCTTTTACGGCTTCAACTTTAATATCTGGGGTGGTTTTAGGCATAACGATAGTCGTTTGAATACCTAATTTAGTGCCTGATAACGCCATGCCTTGAGCATGATTTCCAGCAGAGGCTGCAATCACTCCGGCTTTTTTTTGTTCTTCAGTTAAGTTCGAGACCATATTATAAGCGCCACGAAGTTTAAAAGAATGAACAGGCTGGCGATCTTCTCGTTTTAGTTGCACTCGGTTACTAATACGTTCTGATAAACGAGGCATATCTTGAAATGGCGTTACTGTGGCAACTTCATAGATAGGCGCTCGTAAGATCTGACGCAGATATTCTGCGCCAGTTTGATTAGAAGGTGTTGTCATAAGTTCTATCCTTCTAATTTTGATTTATCACGTACCGCGCCTTTATCTGCACTGGTTGCCATGCTTGCATAGGCTTTTAGTGCAAAAGAGACTTCACGTTGACGATTAACAGGCTTCCAGCCCTGATCATTTTGTTTCTCACGGCGCTGTTGAAGTTCTGATTCTGAAACGTCGAGGGTAATTGAGCGGTTTGGAATATCAATGGTAATGATGTCACCGGAATTAACTAAACCAATGGTGCCACCACTTGCAGCTTCTGGAGATACATGGCCAATAGACAGACCTGAAGTGCCACCAGAGAAGCGGCCATCAGTAAGAAGCGCGCATGCTTTACCTAGTCCCATCGATTTAAGATAAGTAGTTGGGTACAGCATTTCTTGCATTCCAGGGCCGCCTTTAGGTCCTTCGTAGCGAATAACCACAACTTCCCCAGCTTTTACTTTTCCGCCTAGAATACCTTCTACAGCACTGTCTTGGCTTTCAAATACAATCGCAGGGCCTTGGAATTTTAGATTATCTTCATCGACACCTGCCGTTTTGACAATACAGCCATCGATTGCAATATTGCCAGAAAGGACCGCTAGGCCACCTTCTTGGCTAAAAGCGTTCTCTTTTGTTCGAATACAGCCATTTTCGCGATCGTCATCTAGGCGATCCCAACGGCAATCTTGTGAGAAAGCTTTGGTGGTTCGAATGCCAGCAGGACCTGCGCGGAAGAACTTAAGTACCGCTTCATCTTCAGTTTGCATAATGTCGTATTGGGCTAGCTGTTCTTTCATTGTTAAGCCAAGTACGGTATTGGTATCACCATTAAGTAGGCCTGCACGATCTAATTCACCAAGAATAGCCATAACACCACCAGCACGGTGAACGTCTTCCATATGATATTTAGGCGTTGATGGAGCGACTTTACATAGGTGAGGTACACGACGAGACATTTCATCAATGTCACCCATATCAAAATCAATATCGCCCTCTTGAGCTGACGCAAGAAGGTGAAGAACGGTATTACTTGATCCCCCCATTGCAATATCAAGTGCCATCGCATTTTCAAACGCAGCACGGTTCGCAATATTGCGTGGTAATGCGGAATCATCCCCTTGCTCATAATAGCGTTTCGTTAATTCAACGACACGTTTACCGGCATTGATAAACAGTTGTTCACGATCAGCGTGAGTAGCTAGCATTGAGCCATTACCCGGTTGAGATAAACCAAGTGCTTCAGTTAGGCAGTTCATCGAGTTAGCCGTAAACATACCAGAACAAGAACCACAAGTTGGGCATGCAGAGCGCTCTACTTGCTCACTTTGTTCATCAGAGATAGTTGGATCTGCGCCTTGGATCATCGCATCAACAAGATCAAGTTTGATGATTTGATCTGAAAGTTTAGTTTTACCCGCCTCCATTGGGCCACCAGAAACAAAGATCACTGGAATATTAAGACGCATTGCCGCCATCATCATTCCCGGAGTGATTTTGTCACAGTTAGAGATGCAGACCATCGCATCGGCACAGTGTGCATTTACCATGTATTCAACAGAGTCTGCGATCAGTTCACGTGATGGTAGAGAATAAAGCATACCGCCGTGGCCCATCGCAATGCCATCATCAACAGCGATGGTATTAAACTCTTTAGCGATACCGCCGGCTTTTTCAATTTCACCAGCAACTAACTGTCCCATGTCTTTTAAATGAACGTGACCCGGAACAAATTGAGTGAATGAGTTAACAACAGCGATGATTGGTTTGCCAAAATCTTCTTCTTTTACCCCTGTTGCACGCCATAATGCACGTGCGCCAGCCATATTACGGCCATGGGTGGTGGTGGCTGAACGGTATTTATTTTTAGGTGCTGTAGACATGGTCATTAATCCTTTAAATTTTTAATCTTATGCGCGATTCAAGGTAGATACATGAACCGCGGTAATATCCCAAAGTTTTTCAATTTGATTGGTAAGAAGGCTGATTGGACGATCGCTTTCTACGATAATTTCGATAGCCGCAACACCACTGGCTTGGTTTTGAGTCGCTAATACTTGTTTGATAGCAAAACCACGGTGGCGAATAACACGTAATACACGCTCTAGTAATACCGGCTTATCAGTGGCTTCAATTTCTAAAATATAACGTTGCATTATTCACCCTCTACCATGTCTTGATTTGCTGCGCCTGGCGGAACCAATGGCCACACATTTTCTTCTTCAGAGATCAGTACGTGTAATAAATACGCGGTCTTGCTTTCAAGCATCTCTTTTAAGGCTGGCTCAACTTCTTCTTTTGTCGTGATGGTTTTACCTGGAATATCAAATGCTGCAGCCAGTGCAACAAAATCAGGGTTATCATCTAGAATCGTCTCACTGTGGCGACCATCAAAAAATAGTGACTGCCATTGGCGAACCATACCTAGACGTTGGTTATTGAGCAGTACCATTTTTACGGGAATTTGTTTGCGTTTGATGGTTCCAAGTTCTTGAATATTCATCATGAACGAACCATCGCCTGAGATCAGAATGGATTGATCATCGGGACGAGCCACTTTAGCGCCCATTGCCGCAGGTAAGCCAAAACCCATGGTGCCGAGACCGGCAGAAGTTAAGTAATTCTCAGGAGCACGTGGTTGAATATGTTGCGCTGCCCACATTTGGTGCTGGCCAACATCGGTAGCGACAATTGAGCTATCTGGCATCATGTCAGATAACTGCTTTAATAACAGCGGAGCGTAGATTAGTTCACAGGGATGATCATAACGCCATTTAAATTCAGTACGCAGCGCTGATACATGATCTAACCAAGGCGTTAAATCTTGAGAGGTATTTAACTGCGGTAAGATGGCATTAATATCGCCACGTAATGTGGAGTGAGCGTGACGAAGTTTATTGAACTCTGCAGCATCAATATCGATATGAATGACTTTGGCGTGGGGAGCGAAGCTTTCTAGCTTTCCTGTTACACGATCATCAAAACGAGCACCGACAACAAGCAATAGATCGGACTCTTGAACGACAAGGTTAGCAGCCTTAGTTCCGTGCATTCCTACCATGCCTAAATAGTATGGGTCATGACGCTCAATTGACCCTAACCCTTTAAGCGTACTAACAGAAGGCATTGGATTGTGACGTAAAAATTCACGAACAGAATCAGTAGCATGAGCAAGTTGCACACCACCACCAACAACATATAATACTGGTTTAGCGCTGTTTTTTAGTATCGCTTCAGCAGTTTCAATACTCTCTGGTGACGCAACAGGAATTGCTGGTGGTTGAAAGTGAGGAAGCGTCGTTACAGGCGCTTCAGCAACCTGAACATCTTTTGCTATATCAATAAGAACCGGGCCGGGACGACCTGTTTTAGCCACTTCAAACGCTTCTGCAATAACAGGAGCGAGTTCATTGATATCAGTAACAAGGTAACTGTGCTTAGTACAAGAGAGAGACATCCCGATGACATCCATTTCTTGGAAAGCATCAGTACCGATTAAATGACTGGCAACTTGACCTGTAATAGCGACAAGAGGAATGGAATCAAGCATGGCATCAGCAAGGCCGGTAATGAGGTTAGTAGCTCCTGGTCCAGACGTCGCTAAGCAAACAGCCACGTCTTTTGTTGAGCGAGCCATTCCGATAGCTGCCATTGCTGCACCTTGCTCATGACGGCACAAGATATGTTCTACACCACCATCGTACAGCGCATCATAAATAGGCATTATTGCGCCACCGGGATACCCAAAGACTGTTTTTATTCCTTCATCTCTTAAGGCTTTTACTACTAACTGTGAGCCATTCATACACTATCGCTCCCTGCGTGAGTGGTTGTTTCTCTATTCTTGCACATCATGTGCTCCCATTTCTTCCTGAATCTATAAAAAAACCCCCTTGCTTGTAAGCTTGGGGGTTTTAAGTGTGCGTTGCTATTGCGACTTTTTGCTCACTCATCCCCGCGCGGTGACTAGAATCACCACGAGAATGTTAATAATTAGAATATTCAGTTGAGCAACAAAAGTCATTTAATCTGTCCGTAAGCGTGTTTTTTTTGATAATTCGTTACATTAACTTAGTGGTAACACAGACATGGCTCTCATGACAAGAAAAAACTCTCATTTTATTCACAATTCTCGTTCATTTAGCGCTTATATATAACAAATCAATAAAAAGCGTCGAAATAGTCGCTTTATAAATCATTGGGTAGGGAAATGGGATTAGCAATAATACACAGTCGAGCATGTGTTGGTGTTGAAGCACCAGAGGTAACGGTTGAGGTTCATATCAGTAATGGAATGCCGGGATTTAGTTTAGTTGGATTACCTGAAACCACAGTTAAAGAAGCGAAAGATAGGGTAAGAAGCGCCATTATTAATGCTAACTTTGAATTTCCATCAAAGCGGATCACGGTGAATTTAGCTCCGGCGGATTTACCTAAAGAAGGAGGGCGGTTTGATCTTCCGATTGCGCTTGGCATTCTTGCTGCTTCAGATCAAATACCAGAAACGAAATTGGATGGGCATGAGTTCGTGGGAGAACTTGCTCTTTCTGGTGAGTTGCGTCGAGTAAAAGGCGTGTTACCCGCAGCTTTAGCCTCATTAAAATCTAATCGGTGCTTAGTGGTTCCTGATGAAAATGGTGATCAGGCTGCGTTGGTTGGAAAAGATATCCATAAATCAGCCCCTCATTTGTTATCGGTGTGCGGTTTCCTTTGTGGGCAGCAGCAACTTGGATTATTAACGTCTGAAAAAATAGAACAAGAAGTGGAGGCAATGGAGCGAGATCTACAAGATATTATTGGCCAACAACAAGGTAAACGAGCGTTAGAAATCGCTGCAGCAGGAGGTCATAATTTATTGTATCTCGGTCCTCCTGGGACAGGCAAAACCATGCTGGCTTCTCGGATGAGTGATCTATTACCTGAGATGACCAATGATGAGGCATTAGAAACTGCGGCTGTGGCTTCATTAACTCATCAAAATATTACAGAATCTAATTGGCGATCGCGTCCCTTTCGTTCTCCGCATCACTCTAGCTCTATGGCCGCGTTAGTTGGTGGTGGTTCGATACCAAGACCGGGAGAGATCTCGTTAGCCCATAATGGGATTCTATTTTTAGATGAAATGCCAGAATTTGAGAGAAAAGTGCTCGATTCATTGCGTGAGCCTTTAGAGTCAGGCGAAATTGTCATTTCTCGTGCAGCGAGTAAGACACGGTTTCCTGCTCGTTTTCAATTAATAGGTGCATTAAATCCAAGTCCTACGGGCTATTACGAAGGTAATCAAACTCGTACTAATCCGCAGCTTATTTTGCGCTACTTAAATCGTATATCAGGTCCGCTGCTTGATCGCTTTGATATGTCTTTAGAGATCCCTTTATTACCTAAAGGAACCTTAACGGAAGGGGGAGATAGAGGAGAATCAACTCAAACCGTGAAAGAAAGAGTGATTTTAGCTCGAATGCGAATGCTTAAACGCAGTAATAAAATTAATGCTTTATTGGGTAGTCGAGAAATAGAACAGTATTGCCCATTACATAAAGATGATGCGGCTTTTTTAGAGAATACGCTACATCAGTTAGGCCTTTCTATTCGTGCTTATCATCGGATCATTAAAGTAGCGAGAACGATTGCTGATTTAGCGAATGAAGAGCACATTCAACGTATTCATTTAGCCGAAGCGGTAGGTTATCGCGCCATGGATAGGCTTTTAAAGCAACTGACAGCACAAGCGGTTTAAGGTCACTTATGCTGATACGGATAAAACTTATTAACAATATTAAGTGAGGCTTGTTATTATATGCGCAATTTTCACTCTGTTAATAAATGAAGAATCCTATGTTTGCTAATATTCGGCTGGTTATCAGTGTTTTGCTTGTTATGCTTAATACAGCGTTAACCTCTTTAATTATCAGCTTTTTTGCTGTGATTAAGTTACTTCTTCCTGTTGCTATCGTAAAAAAAATCACAGTATCTATGGCAAACAAAACATTATGGGGTTGGGCAACACTAAACCTATGGATGCTTAATATTAACAATACTATAGAGTGGAAAATTGAAGGTGGTGAAAGCTTATCTCAAGATAACTGGTATTTATTGCTTTCGAATCATGTGAGTTGGGCTGATATCGTGATTTTATCTTCAGTAATGAAAGATAAGATCCCAATGACTAAGTTCTTTTTAAAGTATGAATTACTTTATGTCCCTTTTGTCGGTTTGGCGTGTTGGGGGGCTGATATGCCATTCATGCGCCGAGATCCTGAGCGTCGTGAAGATGATTTTAATGCGATAAAGAAGTCGTGTGAAAACTTCCGAGCAGTACCAACAACCGTGGTTAACTTTGTTGAAGGGACTCGTGCAACGCCTGAAAAATTACTGGAAGCTCGAACGCCTTATCAGCATTTATTTAAGCCTAAGATTGGTGGCATTGCTTTTACGTTATCTGCGATGGGAGAATTGTTTGATGGTATTGTTGATGTGACGCTTGCGTATCCAGAGAACCAAAATTCGCCATTTATCGATATGTTGCAAGGGAAATTAACTAAAGTCGTTGTTCGTATTAATTTGCATCCTAATGATGAAAAGGTAAATGGAGACTACTTTGGTGATAAGGCCTTTAAGCGTGGCTTTCATAAGTGGGTAAATGACTTATGGAAAGAGAAGGACGACTATCTACAAGGTGTTCTAAAAAATAAAGAATAAAAAAA
>NZ_JARACR010000021.1:0-71423 GCF_028765505.1 Aliivibrio sp. A6
CCTGGAAAAGATAGTGGTAAACCAATAAAAATCCAATTAGGAATACTTAAATAAAGTCCAATAGTGACAATTACCCAATGCCATAAATAGATAGAATAAGACCAAGAACCAATATATTGTATTGGTTTATTATCTAAAAAAACATTTTTTTGTTTGGATATAATGACTAAATAAGTGCCTAATATAGGAAGTAACGTTAAGTAGCTTGGCCATAAATGTACTTCGTTAATAAAAATAGCAGAGGAAAAAATGATAGCGATACCAAACCAAGAAAGCACTTGGTAATTTTTTTTGTTTGATAAAGGATATAAAAAGGCTACGCCACCGATTAGCATCTCCCATGCCCTAGTAGGTAGAAGGAAATAGGATGCCGTTGGTGAAATGTTACTCCATATTATACAAATAATAAAACTAATAAACGTAGTAGTAACAATGAATGCTTTGGCTTTATTTTTACCTAGAAATTTATAAACACCTAGCAAAATTAACGGATAAATAAGGTAAAACTGCCATTCTGCTGATAAAGACCAAGTATGCAGCAACCACTCTTCAGAGGAGGAAGCATCAAAATAACCTTTATCTTTTGCATAAATAAAATTAGATATAAATAACATGCTGTTAAGTATATCATTGCCGACTTGTCGATAATCGGCAGGTGAAAGGTAGTACCAACCAAAGATTAAGAGAAAAAAGCATAAGGCAGCAAGAGGTGGAATGATTCTATTCGCTCTTGATGAATAAAATACTTTAATTGAAAATGTATTATTATTAAGGCTATTAACAATAATCTTTGTCATTAAAAAACCAGAGATGACAAAGAATACATCAACACCAATAAAACCACCTGGAAGTAAATCTTCATTAAAGTGAAATAGAATTACAGCGATAACAGCAAGGGCCCTAAGCCCATTAATATCCGTTCTAAATGTCATTTTATTCTTTATTTATAATTGAAATAGTTTTTGAAATAGCTCCAAGCTCATTTTTTATAAATCCATTATAAATACATGTTAATGTAACGCGAGACTCTTTTTTTATGAGTAGTTCATTAATATACTTTTGAATATCTTTATGTGAGGAAGCTATTTTTATAGCCTCTTGGTTTAAGAGTTTTTCAACAATGTGAGTGAAATTGAAATAACTAGGCCCCATGACAACAGGAATACCAAGAGCTACAGGCTCTAATACATTATGCCCACCAACCTTATCGCCAATTAAGCTACCGCCCATAAAACAGATATCAGAAGCGCCAATCAGGGTTAGCATCTCCCCCATAGTGTCACCAAGATAAACCTGAATATCTGACGTTACAGATTGCTTTGATGTGCGTTTGGTGGTGTTAAAATCAAACGATTCACATAAATCAAAAACAGAGTTAAAACGCTCAGGGTGACGAGGCACCAAAATAAGCAAAGTCTCAGGAATACTTTTTAGTAACTCCTGATGAGCAGCTAAAATTTGCTCATCTTCACCTTTATGCGTACTGGCTGCAATCCAAATTGGGCGATTAGCTCCTAACTCCAAACGAAGTTGCTTTCCTGATTTAACAACCTCGTCAGTGATCTCAATATCAAACTTAACAGACCCAGTAACATGTACTCGCTCTTTATCAATACCTAAAGCAATAAAGCGATCTGCATCATCTTGATACTGGCAGCAAACATGCGTTAAATGCTTTCCTAGCAGGTTAAAAATTGGTTGTATTTTTTTATAGCCTAAGTAGGACTTCTCAGATAATCGGGCATTCAATACAGAAATAGGAATACCAAATTTAGCAACGGTATGCAGAGTGTTTGGCCACAGTTCCGTCTCCATAATCAGCATTTTTTTAGGCTTAGTCGCTTTTAAAAAACCATGAACCGTAAAGCAAAAATCAATCGGCATGTATCTGTGCTCAACTAAATCACCTAGCTTTTCAATCAGCTCAGCACCTGTACTTGTCGTCGTCGTCACCAATATTGGTTGTTCAGGATTCTGTTTTTTTAATGCCTTAATTATAGGTGTAGCAGCAATCGCCTCACCAACAGAAACCGCATGAATCCAAATCGGAGTTTGTGTGTTTTTTAATACAGGAGTACAACCGAAATGTTCTTTCCAGCGAGAGCCAAAAGCTAGCTTTCCTTCTTTTTTCTTGTAAAGAGAATAGAGAAGGAGAGGAGAGAGCAGAGTTATCAGTATCGTATAGAAAAACCGGATCATAGTAATTTCGATAAAACACTAGTTGGTTCTAGCTCTTTTAAGCACTTTAAGTGACCAAGTGGACACTCACGTTTAAAGCAAGGGCGACATTCAATATCTGTACTCACGATATCCACTTCCTCAGCCAACGGTGGAGTATACTTTGGTGAGGTAGAGCCATACACACCAACCACATGACAACCAACAGCAGCAGCAACGTGCATTAAACCAGAATCATTACTTACAACGGTTTTACAAGCGGCAAGTAGGTCAACTGCTTCAATTAAACTAGTGTCACCAGCAAGATTAAAGACAGATGATTGATTATCTGAATCAACAAGAGACTTAATGGCTTCTGTGGTTTCTTTATCTTTAGCTGAACCAAATAACCATACTTGATGGCCTTGGTTAATTATCTCATTAGCCACAGCTGCATAGTGCTCAACTGGCCACTGTTTTGCTGGGCCAAATTCCGCACCGGGGCATAAACCAAGTACAGGTTTATCTGTGGATAGAGAAAACTTAGTTAGGGTTGTTTGTTGAACATCAGTATCGATAGCAAGCTTAGGGCGAGGCAGGGTATCTAGCCCACCTAATGAGCTTGAATCAACCATCTCTGATTTTGGATGAGCCAAAGCAATATAGCGTTCAACCATATACTGGAACGATTTTTTATTTGAACGTAAATCGTTAAGTAAACCGTAACGCATCTCGCCTTTCCAACCGATACGCTTTGGAATACCAGCAAACCAAGGTATCAAGGCCGATTTAGCGGAATTAGGGCAGATATAAGCATGAGTATAATTATTGGCGCTAAGCTGCTTACCTAAACGGCGGCGACCAAACAAATCAAAGGCACCATGACCAAGCGGCATTTCAATTGCTTGGTTCACCTCTGGCATTCTTTCTAAAATAGGCTTACACCATGCCGGAGCCATAACATCAATAACAGCGTCAGGATGTTGTTGTTTTAGTGTGATATACAGTGATTGCGACATCACCATATCGCCAACCCATGAAGGGCCAATGATCAGTATTTTCATGATGGTTTTCTTTGGTTAATCACTAAGGCGCTCAGTATGGCGATGCCAACCGCAAAAAATAAGATGCCTGAGTGGTGTGATAGGTAGTGTTGTGTAAGAGCATAGCCTGCAACCAGTGCGACGTGTGAGGTACCCATTAAAGCCAAAAAGTAGTGTGCGTCTTTGTCTGTATTCGGTTTATCTCGTTTCAGGTTTCTTTTGAAAAAAGCAAAAGGCACCGCAAACATGATAATTAACACTGACAGACCAAGAACCCCTTTGGTTTGTAAATCTTCAAAAAATTGGTTATGAGCTCGTGAGAATGTTAAGACGGTTGAATCTATTAGTCCTTTTTCTATTTGACGTTTTTTCGCCGCTTCCACACCAGAAAATCCTTGACCAAATAGAGGCGATTCTTGTGCGCTATAAAGGGCTGACTTCCACATTTCTAAACGAGCACCAACAGAGGTTGAACTATTATCAACAGAATAATCGGATAAATCCGATTGCATGGCGTCAAAACGCGCTGAAATTTGAGGGTAAGCGGCAGTAAATACGATAGCAATAGCAAATCCCGCGGCAGCAATGATCTTTTTACTAATGAACTCTCGATTTAAAAATAAAATGACCAGAAAAATAAAAGGCGTCAGGACCCAAGCTCCACGAGCCCCTGATAATAGGGTCGCAATATAGCCTAAGCTTGTGGCAATAAAACTGAAGATGGCTAAATGTTGCTGTTGGGTGTTACGGTAATAAAAAAAGGAAATAACTGAAAATGTAGCTAATGAAGCAATAATCCCCCCAATTTGAATTGGCATATAGCCAAAAGTGTCAATAAATGCACGTCCCCCAACATAAAAACTTTGGTAGAGACTGATTAACCCCGCAATAGTCGCTCCAATGGGCGCGGCAAGAAAAATCGGTATTGGATTGGGTTTATAAGTCACTAAAAAACATAAAATGAAAGAGGCCAATACGGTTCGGCTTGGCATGTCTAGTTGACTGGTTTCTCCTCCTGAATAAAGAAGGGATACAATGGTGAGAATAAAATACCCAATCATAGCTAAGCTAATGCACTTAACATCTTTTATTTTAAAGGCCTGATAAGTTTTAGGCAGTAAGAATAAACCAAATAATGCTAATAAGATGGGTGCAACAACGTAAGAATCAGGATAGATAATTGGAGTACTGAAGAACAGAAAGCAAAGTATCGTGGCTATGAAAGGTAAGTGAATTTTTTGCATGTTTATTATGTATCCTGAAGACTAGAGACTGTAAGTTCAAGAGCAGTTGTCGTACTCTTGAACTGGATTTACGTTCTTTCTGAAACCTGAAACCTGAAACCTAGCTCTTATTAGAAGCAAAGCGGTCTAGTCTCTAGTTAGCAAAGCGTATAGTTTCTACTTATTCACAATCGCCATATACTCAGCAACACCATCAGCTACCGACTTAAACTCAACATCACAACCCGCAGCACGCAACTTCGTTAAATCCGCTTGGGTAAACTCCTGATATGCGCCTTTTAAATGCTCAGGGAACGGAATGCTTTGAACTTCGCCTTTACCGTGGTGCTTAATAACCGCATCAGCAACCGCACGGAACGGTTCAGCACGGCCAGTACCACAGTTGTAAATACCCGACACGCCATTTTCTAAGAACCAAAGATTAACTGCAGCTACATCACCTACGTAAACAAAGTCACGTTTGAACTCATCACTGCGTTCAAACAGTTTTGGATCTTCACCTGCATTCATTTGGTTATTTAAATGGAAAGCAACAGAAGCCATCGAGCCCTTATGTTGTTCACGAGGACCATACACATTGAAGTAACGGAAGCCCGTAATTTGAGATAGCGTTTCATTGTGCTCTTCAGCATCAGCCCATAGGCGACGAACATAGTTATCAAACTGCTGTTTAGAGTAACCATAAACATTTAATGCGCCTTCGTACTCACGCTCTTCAATGAAAGTATCAGTATCGCCATAAGTTGCAGCAGATGAAGCATATAAGAATGGGATTTCACGCTCGATACAAAAATGAAGCACTTCTTTCGAGTACTCATAGTTGTTCATCATGATGTATTTGCCATCCCACTCAGTCGTCGCAGAGCACGCGCCTTCGTGGAAAATCGCATCGATAGAGCCAAAGTCATCACCCGCCATGATTTGCGTAATGAAATCTTCTTTATCCATGTAATCGGTGATATCAAGATCAACTAAATTCTTGAATTTTTTGCCATCTTTTAGGTTATCAACCACTAAAATGTCGTTAATGCCGTTGTCGTTTAAAGACTTAACAATGTTGCTGCCAATCATGCCAGCGCCGCCAGTTACAATGATCATTTTGATACCACGATTTATTAAGATAATTACCGCAATTGTAGCAGAGAAGAAAGGTAGGCGCTACGCTTGAGAGCGCTTTGCTTACTTAGGGGCTTAGACGCAACAAGTTGCTAAAGAGCGCTACGCTTAAGACGGACTTCGTCCTTGAGAGGGTAGAAGAGCGGCGGTTAGTTGAATAGATAAAATAGAGCAGCGTTTTACGCTATAACCATCTTTCGTTTTCTTCTAGCAGCTTGCTGTGCCTTAAGCTAAGTACCCTCAAGGCGAAGTCGCCTTTATCTACATTTTAGATGTGACTCGAAGAGCAAGTAAATGGAGTTGATAAAATAAAGTAAAGTCATACGCTATAGGGATTTAGACGCAACAAGTTGCTAGAGAGCGCTACGCTTAAGACGGACTTCGTCCTTGAGGGGGAAGAAGATCAGCGGTAGGTTAATTGGAAAAATAAATCAATCTCACGATATATCCATCTTTTGATTTCCTTTAGCAGCTTGCTGCGTCTTAAGCGAAGCGCTCTCAAGGACGAAGTCCGTCTTTCTTCACCCTGTAAACCAAAGGACCACCAATGCCAACACAATCACAAAACTCAAATATTGACATCACCCTAAAACACCACGGCGGAAAACTCGGCGTCACCGGATCTTGCCACGAACTCCGTATCCATCGCAATGGCACCAAACACGGCATATTAATCGACTGCGGATTATTCCAAGGCAAAGACGCTAAAGATAAAAACGGCAATGACAAAAAACTCGATATCGAATTTCCTATCTCACACCTAAAAGCACTAATCCTCACCCATACCCACATAGACCATATAGGCCGATTACCTTGGTTATTAGCAAAAGGCTTCAAGCAACCCATATACTGCACACCAGCAACTGCAGAGTTAGTCCCATTAATGCTAGATGATGGCTTAAAATTGCAACTTGGACTAAACAAAGGGCAAAGAGAGCGCGTATTAGAGTTAATCAGAAAACAAATAAAACCTATCCCTTACAACCAATGGCATCGAATCTCGTTTTCTTCTGGCTCTTGTTCTAAATCTTCTCGCTCTGTCCTGAAAGCGAAGCGTCCTGAACCCTTAAACCTGCTCTTAAGGTTCCAACCCGCAGGTCATATTCTTGGTTCCGCTTATGTCGAAATCAAACTCCCCAATAACGAAATCATCGTATTCTCAGGTGACTTAGGCCCATCAAATACCCCATTATTACCTGATCCAATTTCACCAAAACGTGCGGACTTATTAGTAATAGAAAGTACTTACGGTAATAAACTTCACGACAGTGTAGAAACCAGAGCCAAAAGATTGCAACAGATAATAGAACACTCACTGCAAGATGGCGGCGCAATCATCATTCCTGCATTTTCAGTAGGTCGAACCCAAGAGCTGCTGTTTGATATAGAACACTTAATCCATCACAACAAAATCGATTCAAAAATCCCAATCATCTTAGATTCGCCACTCGCCAACAAAGTGACTAAGCAATACCGCCGCTTCAAAAAGCTGTGGAGTAAAGAAGCCAAAACCAAACTCAATAACCAACGTCATCCACTTAACTTCGAACAATGTATCACCATCGAAAGCCATAAAGAGCACATTCAAGTTGTCAACCGTTTAAAAAGCACCGCTGAGCCCTGCATAATAGTCGCTGCCAGCGGTATGTGCGCCGGAGGCCGAGTCATGAATTACCTAGAAGCGTTATTACCAGATAAACGCACCGATATTATTCTTGCTGGTTACCAAGCCCATGGAACTCTAGGCCGGGATCTACAAAACCAAAAGCAAACCGTCTGGATAGATAATCAACCCGTCGAAGTAAACGCACAAATCCACACGATGTCAGGCTATTCAGCTCACGCCGATCAAGCAGATTTAATTAAGTTTGTTGATGGGATTGAGGTGGGGAGGAAAGAGGTGGTTGTAGTGCATGGGGAGCGCGAAGCGCGGGAGGCTCTTGAAAAGATATTAGACGCAACAAGTTGCTAGAGAGCGCTGCGCTTGAGACGGACTTCGTCCTTGAGAGGGTAGAAGAGCTGCGGAGAGTTAATTGGAAAAATAAATCAATCTCACCGATATAACTATCTTTTGATTTCCTCTAGCAGCTTGCTGCGTCTTAAGCGAAGCGCTCTCAAGGCGAAGCCGTCTTTGTTTTAGATTTTAGGTATTCCTAGAAAAAATATGAGCAGAATTAGTAAAATAGTTATCCAAAATATACAAGGAATTAAAAATGATTTTAAGGTTTGAGAGATTAGATGTTTGGAAGCGTTCTTGCCGTTTGTCGTGTGATGTATACAAACTAATGGTTAATGTAAAAGATTACGGATTTAGAGATCAAATTACTCGATCGGGTCTATCTATTCCCTCAAATATTGCGGAGGGGCAAGAGCGAGATAGTTTGAAGGAGCAGGCTCGATTTTTCAGTTATGCAAAGGGCTCTGCAGCAGAGCTAATAACTCAAATATTCATTGGTATTGAAATCGGTTATATACCAAAAGCGAGAGGGTTAGAGTTAATTGCTGAAACGAAAGAAATAATAGCGATTATTAAACAATTAATTAAAAATAAGCGCGGATAAGGCTTTTGACTTCCTCAAGCGGAGCGTCTCAAGGACGAAGTCCGTCTTAAGGGAGCTTGCGACCGCTCTTCACCCTAATTAACATTTCAGTTATACTTCCACCTCGACATTTCTCAAGTCAAACCATTAACATAAGGCGCACGTTTCCATGAAAACAAAAGACAGAATAATCCTCGGTGCCTTAACCCTTTTCAACCAAAACGGTGAACGCAATATCACCACCAACCACATCGCCGCACACCTTGAGATCAGCCCAGGCAACCTTTATTACCACTTCCGAAATAAAGAAGAGATCATTAATAGTATTTTTGATAACTACGCGCTCGATCTAAAAACACGCTTTAAACCAATGGCAGAAGAAGACCAATCGAACATGCCTAGCGTGCAAATCATGCTGAGTTACTTAGATTCGATTTTTGAGTTGATGTGGAACTATCGATTCTTCTACGCTAACTTACCGGATATCTTAAGCAGAGATGAAAAACTAAAACAAAAATATACTCAAGCTCAGCTTACACTACACGATAACTTAATAGCGATCATGAATAATTTTCGTGATTCTGGTTTAATCGCACTCGAAGATGATGAGCTACAAGCGTTAACTAAAACTTTGCACTTAGTAGCCTCTTGTTGGATTAATTATCAGACAGCCCTGCTTTCTGACAAAGAGATAACAGAAAATATTATTTATCAAGGCATGTTACAGATGCTAAATGTAGTTAGACCAATGGCAACAGAGCAGGGTAGAGAACAGATATTGGCATTGGAAGCACATTATAGAAGCAGAGTCGCAGCAAGCTGCTAAGACGGCTACGCCTTGAGAGCGTTTCACTTAAGACGCAACAAGTTGCTTGAGGAGATCAAAAGAAATGGAACAAGATACTTTTCCTAGCTCTTGCTCTTCTCAAGCGTAGCGTCTCAAGGACGAAGTCCGTCTTAAGCGAAGCGCCCTCAAGCAATTTATTGCGTCTACTTTTAGAATATCTAGCTATGTACACTAGTATATAATTTTTTAACAAAAACAAAATTTGGAAAAATATGAACAATCAATCACCACAACAGTATCAGCAATACCCTCAGCCACCCTCATTTCAGAATGATGAGATAGACCTTAAAGAACTATTTATGGAGCTATGGGCCGGGAAATTATGTATAATTGGTTTAACAGTGCTATTTGCCGCAGGCGCAACAGTATTTGCCCTAAGTCAACCAAATGTATATGAGACAAAAGCCGTATTAGCTGTTGATGCAGATCCATATTCTGTAGGTTTAAATATTGGACCAGAAGAAAATGACGCTTTAAGCGCTATTACTGGAAAAGAAGTAAAACAGCGTATAGAGAAAATTACGGATGCAACGTTTTCTCAATTAAACGCTTTATCTTTTAGTAAAGAAAAAAGAGGGGTTAATATTACCGTTTCACAACAAGGTCAAGATCCTAGTTTGATCTTCGCTAATGTTCAGGTATTTACTCAAAACATCAATAAAACATTAGTAGAGTTAGAATTAGAGAAAGCTGAACTTGCATTGTTACCATTGCAAGAACTAATTAAAACAACTGATAGCGTAGCGGTTAAAGGTGTTTTATCAGAAAATGCCGCTCAGCAATTATTTAAGATTGCATTACTAAAAAGCCCAAGCACAGAGCTTATTCACGTAATCCAAGAACCCGTGAAAGCAACGAGCCACATTAAACCAAAACGTGCATTGATTGTAGTGTTGGGTACATTGCTTGGTGGAATGCTAGGCGTGGCTATTGTTTTAGTTAGATTTGCGTTTAGAAAAGAAGAGTAGGATCAGGGCTCTTCGCTGCGAGAGCCGAGGATGGACTTCGTTATCGAGGGGTGAAGAGTGAGTAAAACAGTAGATTTACAAAGTAATTTTTGTTGATTTTTTGAGAAGAAGTAAAGATGAATTGTATCTGAAAAATGAGTATAATAAGTTTTTATTTCTCTTCCTAATATATAACTAAATACTATACGCCTTGGGTATGCGTTAGAACCTATGGGCGGTAGCGTGTCTGGAACCTTTCGATTATTAATTGGACCAAAAGAAAATACTAAGAGCTAGGGAAAGAGCAGGAACAAATGTGATGGGTATGTTCATGCGATTTTCATAGAGTACCATTTAAATTCTCAAGAAATTCTAAATTAAATTTTAAGATATAGACATTATGAATAAAAAAAGAATCTTAACGGTTTTTGGTACTCGCCCAGAAGCTATCAAAATGGCACCATTAGTTCATGCATTAGCAAATGATGAACGTTTTGAGGCAAAAGTGTGTGTGACGGCTCAGCATCGTGAAATGCTAGATCAAGTCTTAGAACTTTTTGAAATTACACCAGATTATGACCTTGATCTTATGAAAGAAGGTCAAACGCTTAACGATATAACGGCTCGTATTTTGCTGGAAATTAAGCCTGTATTACAAGAGTTTAAACCTGATGTAGTGTTAGTACATGGCGATACAGCGACGACATTTGCAACGAGCTTAGCTGCATATTATGAACAAATTGATGTCGGTCATGTGGAGGCTGGTCTTAGAACTGGAAATATATACTCACCATGGCCAGAAGAGGCGAATCGTCGGCTTACGGGGGTATTAACTCGATACCACTTTGCACCAACAGAAACATCTGAACAAAATTTAATAAAAGAAAATTTTAATTCACAGAGTGTCTCAGTAACAGGCAACACGGTTATTGATGCTTTGTTGATGGTTAAAAAGAAGATAGACAATAATACTGACTTAAAAAGGGAATTAGCAAGTCAGTTTCCATTTTTAAATTCTACAAAGAAATTAATTCTAGTCACAGGGCACCGCCGTGAAAGTTTTGGAGGTGGTTTTGAGCGTATTTGTGAGGCATTAGCAATTACAGCTAAGCAGCATCCTAATGTTCAGATACTTTATCCTATGCATTTGAATCCAAATGTACGCGAACCTGTAAATAGAATTTTAAGTCACATTGAAAATATATATCTAATTGAGCCTCAACAATATTTGCCATTTATTTATTTAATGGATCGCTCTGATATTATTTTGACTGATTCTGGTGGCATTCAAGAAGAGGCGCCATCTTTAGGTAAGCCCGTTTTAGTTATGCGAGATACAACGGAGCGTCCTGAGGCTGTTGCTGCAGGAACGGTAAGCTTAGTTGGAACCGATGTTGAGAAGATAGTAAAAGCTTTAGATACATTGCTCATGAATGAAGATGAATATAAGAAAATGAGCTTTGCACATAATCCGTATGGCGATGGTCAAGCTTGCCTACGTATTTTAAATGAATTAGCAAAATAAGAAATTTGATTATTTTTAGGTAGTAGATATGTCATTTGAAACAATTTCAGTTGTCGGGTTAGGTTACATCGGTTTACCTACCGCAGCTATGTTCGCTTCTCGCAAGAAGAAGGTTATCGGTGTTGATGTTAATCAGTACGCTGTTGATACGATTAATCAAGGTAAAATTCATATTGTTGAACCTGATTTAGATATGATCGTAAGTGCTGCGGTTACTGAAGGTTATTTGAAAGCAGTAACAACGCCCGAACCAGCAGATGCATTTTTAATTGCTGTACCAACACCATTTTTACCGTGTGAAGAGGATAATATCCCTGCACCTGATTTGTCTTACATTGAAGCGGCGAGTAAAGCTATAGCCCCAGCCTTAAAAAAAGGCGATTTGGTTATTCTAGAATCGACATCCCCTGTTGGCGCAACGGAAAAAATGGCAGCTTGGCTTGCTGAAGCTAGAAGTGATTTGAGCTTTCCTCAACAAGCGGGTGAGAGCGCTGATATTAATATTGCTCATTGTCCAGAGCGAGTATTACCTGGGCATGTGGTTCGGGAGTTGGTTGAAAATGATCGTGTGATTGGCGGTTTAACACCAAAATGCTCACAACGTTCAGTTGAGTTATACAAAGCATTCGTTTTAGGTGAATGTGTTATTACTAATGCTCGTACAGCTGAAATGGCTAAGTTAACAGAAAATAGCTCGCGTGATGTTCAAATTGCTTTTGCAAATGAATTATCAATTATCTGCGATAAATTAGATATTAATGTATGGGAATTGATTTCTTTAGCTAATCGCCATCCTCGTGTGAATATTTTACAACCAGGTCCTGGTGTTGGTGGGCATTGTATCGCAGTGGACCCATGGTTTATTGTTTCTAAAACGCCAGAAGAAGCTCAGATTATTCATACGGCTCGTAAAGTGAATGATGGGAAACCTGAGTGGGTAATTAATAAAGTTAAATTTGCCATTGCTGATTTTCTTCAAGAAAATCCAGAGAAAACAGTTAAAGACGTGACAGTTGCTTGTTATGGTTTAGCTTTTAAACCTGATATTGATGATTTAAGAGAAAGTCCGGCAATGTTCATTACTCAAAGAATTGCTGAAATGCACAACGGTAAAGTATTAACTGTTGAACCTAATATTTCAAAAATCCCAAGTCATTTACATAATGTTGATTTAGTTGAATTTGATATAGCAAGAAAAGACGCGGATATTCATGTGATGTTAGTTGATCATAAGGAATTTAAAAAAGGTTCTTCAATGGTGTCTAAAGTGACTATTGATACAAAGGGAATCTGGTAAATGAATATTTGTATTGTTGGTGCTGGATGGTATGGGTGCCATATTGCATCATCTTTATTAAAGCAAGGTCATGATGTTGTGATTTTTGAAAAATCAAAATCGACAATATCTGGAGCTTCTAAAAAAAATCAAAATAGATTACATCTTGGCTTTCACTATCCAAGAAATCATGAAACAAGAGTTCAATCTAAAAATGGTTTTAATTGGTTTATTGAACACTATGGCCAGCTTTGTAGTTATGTAGATGAAAATATCTATGCGGTAGCTAAAAAAGACAGCTATATCGATTTTGAAACTTTTAAGCTTATTATGGAAGGGACGAAATTAGATTTTACAGAAATTGAGCGTTCAGAGTTTCTCAAGAGGGGGCTAAACCCAGATGTAATAGAAGGGGCTATTTTATGTCAGGAAATGGTGATTAATAATAGCATTGCAACAAAATACTTTGATGACATCCTTTCAAAACATCTTAAATTAGATACTTATGTAGACTTAAAGAATGAAGCGGTTATTAAGTCACTGAAAGATAATTTTGATTACATTATTGATTGTACATGGGGTACATCGGGCACTTTACAAGATGAAGAAATCTTCTATGAGCCATGTGTTTATTTTTACTATAAAACTCAGAAAGAAAAGCGAATCGCTATTACAGTAATGGATGGTGAGTTTTGTTCTTTGTACCCATACTATGACGATATATATACACTAACATCGGTGAAAAATACACCTTTGGGTCAGTTTTCTAGTATCAATGATGCCATCGTTGAATTAAATAACGTAAAACAAAATCGTACTTTAGTTTCAGAAAAAAGAGATAAGTTCGAAGAAGAAATCAAAAGCTTTTATCCTAACTTTAATAATGAATTTGAATTTGTAGGCCCTGAGTTTTCAATGAAAACCAAGATTAAGAGTTCAACTGATTATCGAGGCTGTTTTGTGAAAAAAACGGATAAGCTTATATCGATTTTCTCAGGCAAGATAGATACACTTTATATTGCAGAGAAAAAAATTCAAGAAATTATATCGAGAGAGAATTAATGAGAGTTCTAGTTTCATGCTCAAGCCGAGTAGATCAAGGTTCCGGAATACTTGCATACTCTAAAAATTTGGTTGAGTGCTATTTGAATTCTGGATATGAAGTCGCTTTTGTTTTTGAATCATCAGAGAATCATGAATGGTGTCAGAGAGAAAAACTTACTATATATGAAACCAATTCTTCTGAAGACGATAAAACTGAAACTCAAAATTTGATAAAGTTTATTGAAAGCTATAATCCTGATGTAGTAATTAATAATGATCATTGCTATCTTCAAGCTTTAGCTCCTGTCATTAAAGTCCCGTTTTTGTTTGTACTTCATCTAGGGGCGACTTCTATTTTATCCTTAGCTAAGATAAATCAAGATTATGTTGATGCTTATATAGCGATAACATCGGACATGAAGTTTGATTTTCAGAAGCTTGGTATAAAGTCACACAAAATTCATGTTGTATTAAATGGGCTAAACGCTCCATTTTATGAGAAGCATCAGTCGAACAATGAAGAAATGCATATCCTTTTCTCTGGCGAGAATACAAGAAGAAAAGGCGCAGATAAGTTTATCAAGATGATTAACACAAATAAATTTGATAATTGCGTTTTTCATTGGACTGGCGGAAGTAAAGTTAAAGATAAATATGAAGCTCAGCTGAACCGAAATAATAAAGTTGTTATTTATGATCGCTTGGCTAAAAAAGAATTTTATGAACTGATGTATTCATGTGATGTTTTCCTAATGCCTTCGAGAAATGAAGGTTTACCTATCGCATTATTAGAGGCTATGGGGCATGGATTAGTTCCTATTGCATCAAACGCTCGTGGGGCAATGAAAGAAGTAATTTGTCACAGTGAAAACGGTTATCTATGTGATATTAGTAAGTGGGAATCTGAAGCTGCTGATTTAATGCACTATTTAACTATTAACACTAAGCATTTAGATAGTATGAAAAAACAGTCACTTTTGATGGCAAATCAAAATTATCTAAATGGTATGTATGCGAGTAAGATTTTGGGGGTGGCTAATTCAATTAACAAGGTAGATACGTTAGAGGAGGTTGAGTGTTATTACTGTTGGCATCGTCCTAGCTCTTCTGGTGTTACCAATCTGATTGTTCGCTTGTCTAACTCATTCAAAATTAGGACTGGCTTGATTCTACCTTATAAAGGGAGACGTTGAGAGTGAAAAAGGTTTTGGTTATTGGAGCTTCCTCTTATCTTTCTCAAAGTTTAGCTAGTAAATTAGACCATTGTGATGTGAGCTTTATTGGTAGAAAAACACCAGAAAAGTTAAATGCTCTTAATTTATCTAGCGAATATATAAAAGAAACGATTTCTCTTAATAAAGATATCTACATATTCAATTTGGGGTTGATTCAACCTAAAACCATCTTTGAACAGTCGAGTGAAGAGATTGAACGCTCAATGCGAATTAATCTTCTTTTTGTTGTAAAGTGCTCTGAATATATATTAGATAATAATAGTAAAGCCAAGGTACTTATTATTGGTTCTGAGTCTGGAAAAAAAGGGTCATATGATACGACCTACTTTTTGGCTAAAGCAGGACTAAGGGCTTATGTTAAAGAAAGATACTTATCCAGCCAATATCAGCAATTACTACTTTTTTCACCGTCAACGATTGGGGATTCTGCAATGACGCTTAATCGTAATGATAAAGAAAGATTAAACGAGTATATGCTTAATCATCCGAAGAAACGTTTCTTATGTAATGACGAATTAGCGACTATTATGAGTCAATTTATTAAGGATGATTTTTCTTATATAACTAATACGGAAATAGAAATTAACGGCGGAAAATTCGCTAGAATGAAATATTAGTAGGGTGTTGATTTTATAAAATGGAAAAAAAACAATTATATATTAATTTGGCGTCAAGTGTTTTTTCTTTTTTTGTCTCGTTTGTTATAACGTTTTTCCTGACTCCATATATTATTAATAATATAGGCAAGGAAGCATATTCTTTTTTTCCTATATCAAATAGCATTTTAAATTGCTTTTTTATTGTCTCTATCGCGTTAAATGCGATGCTTGCAAGAAATATATCCATTGTTCGAAGCCGTGGAGATCCTGAGTCTGCATTAAGATATTTTTCTTCTGGTTTTTACTCAAATATAATTCTGATATTGCTATTTGCTCCTTTAATGTCTTTATTTGTTTATTTTGTTGATGTGTTTCTACAAGTACCAACAAAATTGCTTACTGATGTCAGGCTTATGTTTGCATTTGTATTTATGTCAATGCTTATTGGTCTAATAGGAAGTGTTTACAGTATTGCTACTTATACTGAAAACAGATTAGATTTACGTTCTTTAGGCGAGATTATTAGGGGAGGGGTAAGGATTTTTTTGTTTCTCGCTCTTTTTTATTATTTTGAACCCTCGCTATATTTTATTGGTTTGATATCGTTTCTATTAAGTATCTACTTATTAGTATTTAATAAATATATTTCATATCGTTTGGCCCCAGAACTAAAAGTGAACTATTCTAAGTTTGATTTTAGTAAGATAAAAGAGTTATTAGCATCAGGTAGTTGGGTTTCAATAAATACTCTTGGCGCAACATTACTTACCGGTGTTGCTTTGGTATTAACGAACCGATTTATTAGCGTAGAATCTGGTGGTGATGTGGCAATTAGCCTTATGTTACCTGTGTTTATTACGAGTTTTATTTCAACAATGGCATCGGTATTACAGCCTTGGCTAACAAAAGTATATGCATCGAAATCTACGGGTGAGTTTGTAGAGGAAGTTGTATCCGCCCAAAAATTACTAAGTTTGCTTACAACTACACCAATAGTTCTTCTTATCATATTTTCTCCTAGTATATTTAAATTATGGATCCCTGGGGAATACTCAAATGTTCTTGATGGTCTATCTATTCTCTTTCTTTTTCCTATATTAATTCATGGGAATATGTGGATTTATTTTAATCATGGTTTTATCACCGGGAGAATGAAAGAGCAGTCTTTTATTTTACTATTAATGAGTATTATTGTTTGTGGTGTAAGTTTAGTGTTTGTATTACTAGGTGGAAAAAATATATATATAATTCCTCTGATGACAGCTATTGCATCAGTTTTATATTATCTATTTTTTATTCCTATCCAAGTGATTGGTCGAACGGGTGCAAGTATTAAAGAAATTTATTCCCCAATAATAATATCACTCATTTTTTCTGTATTATTTGTCTATTTAAGTCATCTTTTTTTTGATTTTTTCTATGTTGGGAAGTGGATAGGGCTTTTATTTACATTAGTCGTGGTAGGGGTGGTTTTTATCACGATTCATATGTTTTTACTCTTTAACGTTAGAAGCTTAGTTGCCTTTAAGAAAAAAAGATTTGGTTAAATTCTGATATTTATAGAAATAATTAAATCGTTGGTTTTATAAATATATCAATTAGTCTGGCAATCATGTGCTTAGATAGCAAAATTTGGAGATTTTATGTATTTGACAGGTGATTTTGTCAATCCTCAACAAAATGATGTAGTTGAACAGCACTGTAATTTTAATATTTCTCATTCATCCTCTCATGAGATTACTACTAAATTGTATGAAGACGATGATGTTTGTATATACCTCCAAGGAGATGTTTATAAATTAGGATGTGATAAAATAGATTTTTCTTATTTGGCGAATGAAATTTCTCTTATTAATGAGTTGTCTGTTAAGTCATTAAGTGAAATTTTTTATGATGTTGATGGCTATTTTACTTTAGTTTTAGTTGATAAGAAAAAAAGTGAATTATATCTTGTTACCGATAGATATGGGCTTTGGCCTCTTTATACGTATCGAGTCGATAATAACATTAGAGCTTGGTCTACGTTATTGGGGAAAATCAAGGAATGTGACTCTAATTTAGATATTGATAAAGATGCGGTCCTTTCTTTTTTAAATCATTCTTATTTTCTTGGTAATAATACTCTTTATAAAAATGTATCAAGGGTAGAGCCGTCAAAAATCATAAAAATTAGTCAAGATGGTAATATAATTAATGAGTGCCAATACTGGACTTGGAGCGAGATTAAGCCTCGGGAGTTGGACTTTGATAAAGCTGTCGATGAGCTTTATATACACTTCATTAATGCTGTTGAATCTCATTTAGATAGTGGTAAAAAATATTGTCTGACACTTAGTGGTGGTCTTGATTCTAGAGCGCTCTTGGCTGCAGCATGCCGAATTGGAAAGTATGATATTACGTGCTTGTCTTTTGGTTACCCTGAATCTCAAGATGTGAAAATAGCAAGTAAAGTATGTAAAACCCTTAATGTGACACATCAAGTTTCTATTATTGATAGTAATAATTGGTATAAAGATAGGGAGAAAGGCGTTTTTAACACTAGTGGAATGTATAGCTTTTTACATATGCATGGTCTTAATCCTATCGATGAGATAGCCGCAATTAGTACTCAAGTTATTAATGGATATCTTGGTGATATGGTATTAGGTGGTGGTTATTTAGATAAGAAAGATGGTCGATTTTTATCTGTTAAAGAACTAGCTCAAAAAAAATACGGTAAGTTCGCTGAAAGTATAGATTTTAATAACGAATTTGTTAAATGCGATAGCAGTGATCCGTTTTTTATTCTTTATCGAGGTGTTCGTTTCACATCGATGGGCAGCGATATCGTGAATGATCGTGTTGTGAATGTGAAACCATTTATGGACAACAAGTTACTCGAGTTTGTTTATAGTATTAATGATGAATACCGCTACAATGGAAAACTATATCACACCATGTTGCTTAAGTATTTTCCTGATGTTTTTTCTACTATCCCTTGGCAAACCACAGGTAAAGTGATTACAGGAGCAGATCCTGATGGTGGCGTTGAGAAATTTTGGCTTAGCATTAGACCTAAATTAGTTTCAATGATTCGACAGTCTCGATGGAATGCTCGTATTACGGCGTTGTATTCAAAAGTTAAAAATACCCAGGTTTTTGTCGATTATGCGGATTGGGTTAATAAACCTGAGTTCCGAATGTTAGTTGAAAATGTGATTAATAAAGATTCTGCGGTTATGTCTATTTTAGGAAAGAAAGAAATCAATAATATACTGAAAAAAGCGTATACGGACAGAAATGTTGAGCCTCTAGGTTGTTTGCTTAGTCTTGAGATCTATCTATCTAAAATAGATTTGAATGGCGATGCTATTCTTCGCTAGATATTTGTTCTTGAATAAATAAGAGGTGAGAGCAAGGTATGAAGCAACAATTAGTATTTTTGTTATCTAAATTAATTAAAAAGGTACAACTTCCCTCTATTAGGGCTGGAAGCATTGATGTAACCGCCAAGGTTTGTTCAGCTTCGAATTTATTGAATGTAAATCTTGGGCGATATTCATATGTTGGAAATAACTGTGTAATCGTTCACGCAAATATTGGTGCGTTTAGCTCGATTGCAGATAATGTTGCTATTGGTAATGCTGCTCATCCACTTGATAGGGTAAGTAGTTCACCAGTTTTCCATGAAGGTAAAAACATACTTAATAAAAATTTTACTGAATTTCCATTTGAACCTTATCAAGAGACTATTATCGGTAATGATGTTTGGGTTGGTTGTAACGCGCTCATTAAGAGTGGTGTGACTATCGGTCATGGAGCGGTTATCGGTATGGGAGCTGTTGTCACAAAGAATGTAGGGCCTTATGAAGTATGGGGAGGAAATCCAGCAAAACTTATTAAGAAGCGTTTTGATGATAAGACAATTTGTCAACTCTTAGAGTATTGTTGGTGGGACCTAACAGATGCAGAAATTAGCGATAAAGCCAAATATTTTGATGATCCTAAGTTTCTTTTGGAAAAGGTGAAATAACATGAAAGTAGTAATGGTAAAATATTTTTTCGATACAGAAGCAAATTATCAGATTACAGAAATGGCTAAGGCATGGCCAAAGGAACATGAGTTAGTCATAATTACATCAAAGTATCTTGATTATGTGCATAAGCTTTATGATGAGTCACAAGAGTTGAGAGACCGTGTTTTTGAAGCTAAATATGGTGTGACGATTGTACGATTGGATTGTTGGTTTAGGTTGGGCTCGAGAGTTTTTTTTAAAGGGCTCAAGCCAACCGTTGAGAGTTTTTCGCCTGATGTTTTGTTTATGCACGGTATTGGTGATTTTAATGATGTGCTATATCTATATGGTCGTAATAAATATTTAACGTTTCGTGATTGCCATATGTCTTGGATCGCTTCCAAGAATCGCTTTGCAAAACTTTACTACAAATTCTATTCGATATTCTTTGCTCCAATCATTAATAAGTTTCATAAGTATGAGCTTGTATATGCATTAGGTTTAGAGGAAAAAGAATATATTAAGGCAATTGGTATCAATGATGACAGAATCGCTATGCTTCCTCATGGGTATAACAAGAATGCTTATTATTCATCTATTCAGCTTCGTAAATCATTTAGAGAAAGCCTAGGAGTGGCAGATGATGAACTGCTAGTTGCTTATACTGGTAAGTTTGATTATGCAAAATCACCAGATGTGAGTTTAGATATATATGAATCTTTAGGGGACGAGTTTATTGAAGAGAATAAATTGAAATTTGTTTTTATTGGGCCTGCTAATAATACGTATTTTGATGAAGTTTTCATGGATAAGCTTAATCGTTTAGAGTTTAAGAATAGAGTAACTATCTTACCAGCAGTATCTGCAGATGAGCTTGTTGAAGTTTACAACGGAGCAGATTTATGTTTATGGCCTAGAGAAACAACATTGAGTTCGATTCATGCTCAAGTTTGTGGCCGACCAGTTATTATGGAAAACCATGTTTCTAACTTGGAAAGAGTAGTGGATAGGTCTTTTCTGTTTGAGAAAGGATCTTTAGATGATGCGGTACACAAATTAATTAGTTGCATCGAAGATGTAAAGCATGGGCATGTTGTTAATGTTAATAAATTGCATGGAAGAGAATATAATAGGCAAGTAGAGGTGATGATTAATAGTTGGCAAGTTATTATTGATGAAAGAAAACGTAATGCGTCTAAATTATAGTTAGGAAGTTAAATATACATGAGTAGCAACGTGAAACGATTGAATAGAAATAGTCTTTTTAAGAAATCAACTATTTTTATATTCAGCATGTTTTTGATTCTTACACTGCTGTCTGAATACATAGGATTTATGACGAAAAAAGTTGGAGGTGATCTAATATCTTTGAATTTGGACTTTGATTTTAACCGTTCATTATTGATCTATGTAATGTATTTTTCCTTGACTGTTGCTTGTTTTTTGTTTGTGATTTATTGGTCAAAGATTATAACTCCATTAGTAATAGTTTCATCGAATGGTACATTAATCCATCTTGTTTTTCTGTTGATTGCAATTTTTTATTTTGTTTCGATAAATATATTTGGAGTTGGGTCAATTGTTGATGGCAGAGTGAATAGTCGGTTGGTAGAGTTAGTGTATGCCCTTTTACAACCAGTTTTCTTGTTGCCTATATATTTTTTGTACTTTTTCGGAAGAGGTAAGTTGTTATATTTGTTCTCCCTATTTATATATATTATCGCTGTTCTTTTTTCTGGTTTTTCGAATTATTTTATTCTTATATTGCCATTGTTTTTGAGTGTTTTCTTTAAATGTGGTAGAATATTTCAGTTTGGTTTTGTTGTTTTAGGTTTTTTATTGCTTCCTTTGCTCAGAATTGTTAAGTATTGTTTTGTTCATAATCAAAGTTTTAATTATTTTATATCAATGTTGACTTTTGATAATTTAATTGCTTTTGGGCGGGTTATGGTGGATAGGTTTTCTTATCTTCATAATGTTCAATATATGATGGGTAATGCCTCTCAATTTTTATCTTCATATGAATCGTTATCACTACATCCTTTTTTTTCGAACTATATAGGTTCAAAAATATATTCGGCATTCATTAACGATCCTAATGCAGTGGGAAATATTAATAACTTATATAATTATATAATCCTTGGTAGTTGGGGATCCAATACGTATGCGCCGCTATTGTCGCAAATGTTAATCGACCCACTTGGTGCGATTGTTGTTTTTATATTTTATGTTTTTATATTTATGTTTGTTAGTTTGTTGTTGTCTTTTATTTCAGCTGAAAGATGGTTAAGGGTTTATTTGACTATAGTTCCTTTAATATTATATTGTCTTCCTGGCTTCTATTGGGCATATATGAATTTAATTCAATCGATAGTTTTGTTTTTTTTAATTGTTGTTTTGTTTAAAGCATTGAGTGTGCTATTCAATATAAAAACACTACGAAAACCGGAGCGATTGTCTGAAGTGTGATAGTTTTTGTAGAGATATGCTTTCCATCTAGAAACTATGGTTCATTTGTTGATTGTGGAAATTAACGCGAATATGATAGTAGAATGGTTGTCGAGTAAAGAAAGTCTAGCGTAATGTGTTGCATTTCAATATAAGACTTTGCAGTTTGTTGGTATTATTAATACAGTGAGAGGTATATGTTTTCAAATAAAATTCTTTTGATTACTGGTGGTACGGGTTCGTTTGGTAATGCCGTTCTTGACCGCTTTTTAGAAACAGATATTCAAGAAATACGTATTTTTTCTCGTGATGAGAAAAAGCAAGATGATATGCGTAAAAAATATAACTCACCTAAGTTGAAGTTCTATATCGGTGATGTACGAGACTATAACTCAATTCTATCTGCTACTCGTGGTGTTGATTTCGTTTATCATGCAGCTGCTCTAAAACAAGTTCCATCTTGTGAGTTTCATCCGATGGAAGCGGTGAAAACAAATGTCTTAGGTACTGAAAATGTACTTGAAGCTTGTATTGCGAATGAAGTTTCCCGTGTTGTGTGTTTAAGCACTGATAAAGCTGTGTATCCAATTAATGCTATGGGTATTTCAAAAGCGATGATGGAAAAAGTCATTGTTGCAAAATCACGTAATGTTGACTCTAGTAAAACTGTTATATCAGCAACTCGTTATGGTAATGTGATGGCCTCTCGTGGTTCTGTTATCCCATTGTTCTTACGACAAATAATGAATGGCGATGCCATTACCATTACAGACCCTAATATGACTCGTTTTATGATGACATTAAATGATGCTGTAGATCTTGTTTTACATGCATTTATTCATGGTATAAATGGTGATATTTTTGTTCAAAAAGCACCAGCGGCTACAATTGATGTTTTAGTTCAAGCGTTAAAAACCATTACGTCAAAACCTGGTCACGAAGTTAATGTGATTGGCACTCGTCACGGTGAAAAACTATATGAAGCGTTATGTAGCCGTGAGGAGATGTTTGTAGCAGAAGACCAAGGGGGTTATTATCGTATACCTTCAGATAATCGAGATCTTAACTATTCACAATACGTAGAAGAAGGTGAACAAGATTTAGCGTATATTGAAGATTATAATTCTCATAATACAGATCGTTTAGATGTAGATGGTATGATTAAATTACTTCATAAATTAGATTTTATTGCTGATATTGAAGCGGGCAGTTTAATCGTTCCTGAAGGTGTATAATGAAAATTCTTGTAACAGGTGCGAACGGCTTTATTGGTAAGAATCTCTGCTTTCAACTAGAAGAGCAGGGCTTTACTGATATTATTAAAATAGAACGTAGCAATTCTGCTGAAGAGTTAAATGAAGCATTAGAGTCAGCTGATTTTATTTATCATTTAGCGGGCATTAATCGTCCAGAAAACGATGATGAGTTTAAACTCGGTAATGCTGATCTAACGTCTTATATTATTTCTAAATTAAAAGAGTTAAATCGAACAACTCCAATACTTTTAACGTCTTCAATTCAAGCGGAGCAATTGAACGCTTATGGGGTAAGTAAGGCCTTAGCTGAAGATGCGTTGAATAGCTATGCTGAGCTGTCGGGAGCAAAAGTTTATATTTATCGTCTGCCTAATGTTTTTGGTAAGTGGTGTCGTCCTAATTACAACTCCGTAGTCGCTACATTTTGTCATAATGTTGTGAATGATTTACCTCTGACAATTAATGACCCATCAGCGAAAGTGAACTTAGTTTATATTGATACTGTTTGTGAGCACTTTATTCATCATTTAAGTAATGATGAGCAAAGTGGGGAACAATCAATTAAACCGATTTACCCGACAACGGTTGGTGATATTGCTACTGCACTGGAATTATTTAAAGCGAGTAAAACATCGTTAGTAACAGAAAATGTAGGCACTGGTTTCTTACGAGCATTGTATTCTACTTATATCAGTTATTACTCTCCTGAGCAGTTCTCATACACCGTGCCAGCATATACAGACCCTCGTGGTTCTTTCTGTGAATTATTAAAAACGAAAGATGCCGGTCAATTTTCGTTTTTTACTGCACATCCAGGTATTACTCGCGGCGGACATTATCATCATACAAAGAATGAAAAATTTCTGGTAATTAAAGGTGAGGCTAAATTCCGTTTCGAGCATATAGCTACGGGGGAATGCTATGAGTTGGATGTGACGGGTGAAGATTATAAGGTTGTTGAAACTGTACCTGGTTGGACTCATGATGTAACAAATATCGGAGAGTCTGAACTTATTGTTATGTTATGGGCAAATGAGATCTTTGATCGAGAAAAACCAGATACGTTTACGAAACCACTGTAGGAATAAAAAATGAAAAAATTAAAAGTAATGTCAGTGGTAGGTACTCGCCCTGAGATTATCCGCCTTTCGCGAGTCTTAGCAAAGCTTGATGAGCATTGTGAACATATTTTGGTTCATACGGGGCAAAATTATGATTTTGAATTAAATGAAGTTTTCTTTAATGATTTAGGTGTACGTAAGCCGGATTATTTTTTAGATGCTGCAGGTAAAAATGCGGCTGAAACTATTGGCCAGGTGATTATTAAAGTTGATCAAGCCTTAGAAGAAATTCAGCCTGATGCGATGTTAGTGTTAGGAGATACGAACTCTTGTTTGTCGGCTATTCCTGCAAAACGACGTAAGGTTCCAATTTTCCATATGGAAGCGGGGAATCGTTGTTTTGATCAGCGTGTACCAGAAGAGACTAACCGACGTATTGTTGATCATACGGCTGATATTAATTTAACTTATAGCAGTATTGCTCGTGATTATCTTTTAGCTGAGGGTTTACCTGCTGATCGTGTCATCAAAACGGGCAGTCCTATGTTTGAAGTATTAAATCATTATATGCCCCAAATAGATGCATCTGATGTATTATCTCGTCTAGCTTTAAAACAAGGTCAGTTTTTTGTCGTTAGTGCACACCGTGAAGAGAATGTCGATTCACCAAAGCAGTTAGCCAAATTGGCAGAATCACTTAATCGTGTTGCTGAGCATTATAATCTTCCGGTAATTGTTTCTACGCACCCTCGAACTCGTAATAGAATTGAATCTCAAGGTATTGAATTTCATAAAAATATACAGTTGCTTAAACCATTAGGTTTTCATGATTATAATCACCTTCAGAAAAACGCTAAGGTTGTATTATCCGATAGTGGAACCATTAATGAAGAATCTTCTATTATGAACTTCCCAGCATTAAACTTGCGTGAGGCACATGAACGTCCTGAAGGGATGGAAGAAGCATCAGTAATGATGGTGGGGTTAAGTGTTGAGCGTGTAATGCAAGCTCTGCAAATATTAGAATCTCAACCAAGTGGGAATGAGCGCTTACTGCGTCCTGTATATGATTATAGTATGCCAAACGTGTCTGATAAAATGGTAAGAATAATTCATTCTTACACAGATTACGTTAAACGTGTTGTTTGGAAAGAATATTAAAGAAATTATGGGCTTAAATAGCCCATAATTTTTATCTGGAGCTTTTGTGAAAATTCTTGTTGTTAGTCAGTATTTTTGGCCTGAAAATTTTAGAATTAATGATTTATGTGTCGCCTTAAAAGATCGTGGTCATGAGATAACAGTATTTACTGGACAACCTAACTATCCTTCTGGTGTTCTATTTGATGAGTATAAAAAAGAGCCTGCAGCATTTAGTTACTTTCATGATATGCCTATCATCCGAACTCCTATTTATACTCGTAAAAAGGGCAGTATAAATTTATTACTAAATTATCTGTCGTTTGTATTATCGGGCTCACTCTATGGTCCATTAAAGCTAAAGGGTGAAGAGTTTGATGTCATTCTTGTTTGTCAGTTAAGTCCTGTAACTGCTGCAATTCCTGCTATTTCTTTTAAATGCATTAAAAACATACCAATTGTAATGTGGTCTTTAGATCTATGGCCAGAATCATTAGAGGCGGTAGGGATGATTAAATCTAAAAAAGCATTAAATATAGTAGGTAGCTTAGTCTCATGGATATATAAGCGTTGTGATGTGATTTTGGGTCAATCTGAATCTTATTTAAATGCCGTTCGTCGACGTAGTAGCGTTAATACTAAATTAAAGCTTTTTCCTAATTGGGCTGAGGACCAATTTAATATTTGCGGTGAAAGAGATAAGAAGGCTTCTGTACTGACGATTCTTTTTGCTGGGAATATTGGAGATGCTCAGGATTTTGAGTCTATTGTTGAATGCGCTAAATTTTTGAAAGAAAGTAAGGTTAGTGTTGTTTTTTCAATTGTTGGCAATGGGCGTAAGTTTAATTGGCTTCAATCTGAAATAAAAAAACACCAATTAGATGATTTGTTTGTGTTACATGGACAGCATCCTTTGGATATGATGCCAGCTTTTTATTCAAAAGCTGATGTTGCATTAGTCTCTTTAAAGCCAAATGATATTTTTGAACGAACAATACCTGGGAAGATACAATCGTATATGTTGTCGTCTTTGCCTATTTTGGCAATGCTTGATGGTGAAGGAAAAAAACTAATCGATATTGCTAATTGTGGTTTAAGCTGTTCTGCAAGTGATGCTTATTCGCTATATGAAAATATTAAAAAAATTAGCGAAATGCCATCATCTGAAAGGCTGGCTCTAGGTTTAAATGGTAAAAATTATGCGAATTCCTTTTTTAGTAAAGACAAATTGGTTACGCGATTAGAACAAATTTTAAATGATGTCTTAAAGGTTAATTAGTATGAATATTTTATTGTCTGGCGCTACTGGTTTTATAGGGCGTCAGGTGTTACTTCAAGATAAAATGGATTGTATTTCTTGTTGTATAGTCAGGTCATCGCATAAAGATGACTTAACTCGTGAAACATTTGTTGTTGATGATATTAATAAGAATACATTTTGGAATAATGCATTTAATAATATTGATGTAGTGATACACCTTGCTGGTATCGCTCATAATAAATCAGACAGTTTGAATGCTATACTTGAGACTAATACGTTAGGCACATTAAAACTTGCAAGGGATGCGGTGAATAGTGGAGTCACACGATTTGTTTTTGTTAGTACAGCTTCTATTGATGAAAATAAAAGCGTATTTTCAGCGCAAACTAAATCGAAATATGATGCTGAAGTTGGCCTAAAAAAAATAGCAGAAGAGACGGGGTTAGAAGTGGTTATCGTTAGACCAACTTTGGTTTATGGCTCTAATGCTCCTGGGAATTTTGGGTCATTGACTCGTTTAGTAAATAAAATACCAGTGCTTCCATTTGGTTTAGTAAACAATAAGCGTGACTTTATTTCGGTTCAAAATCTCGCAGACTTATTGATTACTTGTGCAAGTGAACCAAAGGCTGCGGGGCATACTTTTTTGGCTTCTGATGGGCAAGCTGTATCTACCAAAGATTTTACTAATGCAATTGCAAAAGGTTTAAATAAACCAATTATTCAGTTACCTATCCCTGTTTGGCTCATGAGATTGGCAGGAAAATTACTTGGTAAGTCTGTAATGGTCGAGCAACTTGTAGGAAATCTAGAGGTTGATTCATCAAATGCGCAAGAAGTGTTAGAATGGGTTCCTCCTTATACAATGCAGCAAGCAATGCATTCACTTTTAGAGAATAATTAATGATACGTATTTTGGATTTTCTAGCCGCTTTCTTTGGTCTGCTTTTTTTGTGGCCAGTTCTGTTGATTGTGATTATGATCGGCATGTTTGACACTGGTTCGCCTATCTTCATTCAAGAACGTGTAGGGCGTAATAAAAAACCATTCAAACTGATTAAGTTCCGCACTATGTCAGTTGAAACCAAATCAGTGGCTAGTCACTTAGCGAATAATGCTTCAATTACAAAGTTAGGTAACTTTCTACGTAAAACTAAAATTGATGAATTACCGCAACTAATTAATGTCGTTAAAGGTGAAATGAGCTTGGTTGGTCCTCGTCCAAATTTATTTAATCAAGAAGAGTTAATTAAAGAGCGTGATGCATTAGGTGTTTATGATGTTTTACCGGGTGTGACTGGTTTAGCTCAAGTTCAAAATATCGATATGTCTACACCACAATTGTTAGCTAAAACTGACAAGCAGATGATTGATAGCCTAACCATTAAAGATTACTTTAAATACATCATAATGACAGCGACAGGCAGTGGCTCGGGTGATGCAGTAAAATAATTTGCGTAAAACAAATTTAAAATCCCAGAAAAGTGATCTATTCACTATAACTTCTGGGATTTTTTGTATCTAATCCGTATCATCCACTTTGCTGATTTTTCTTATAAAAATATAACCGGTTTATTATGTCTAATTTAAACGTCATTTGGTCACTTCCTCGCTATAAAAAACGCTTAATCAGCTTATTGATTGATTTCTTCTTTATCTGTATTTCATTTTATGGTGCTTATTGGGTCCGTATTGGGAAGTTTCAAGCATTACCTTCAGTTGAGGGATTATATGTATTGGTTAGTGCTGTTATTTTAACGTTACTTATTTTTACTAAGCTTGGTCTATATCGAGCTGTATTAAGGTACCTAGGTTTACATGTACTAGCCTTAGTAGGTGTCGGTACGGCTATATCTGCAGTTGCAATGGCTGGATTGGCTTTTTGGTTTGATGCAGCAATACCTCGCTCAGTTCCTATTATCTACGGTGCATTTTTAGCGATTAGTGTTGGCGGTAGCCGCCTTATTGTTCGTAGCTTGGTTGCTCAATCCTCAAATAAAACAGGTAATCCCGTATTAATTTATGGTGCGGGTAGTGCTGGTCGGCAGTTAGCGTTAGCGCTTCGTCAATCTGATAGTCATAAAGTGGTTGGTTTTATTGATGAAGATAAAACACTACAAAACACCATGATGATGGGTTTGTATGTTTACACCGCTGCGTGTGCAGAAAAAGTAATAATAAAGCATGATGTTAAACAGATATTACTAGCGATACCAAGTGCGTCTCGTCGCCGCCGTAAAGAGGTGATTAATACTATTTCATTATTACCTGTTGAGATACTGACGGTTCCTGATATGTCCGATATTGTTGCAGGTAATGCAAGTATTGATGAGTTAAAAGATGTCTCTATTGATGATCTCTTAGGTCGTGATCCCGTTGCTCCACAGCAAGCCTTAATGGAAGCAAACATTAAAGATAAAGTGGTTATGGTAACAGGGGCGGGGGGCTCTATTGGCTCTGAGCTGTGTCGTCAGATTGTTCGTAACAAACCTAAAGCGTTAGTCTTATTTGAGTTATCTGAATTTGGCTTATATCAGATTGATAGAGAGCTATCTTTGCTTGTTGAGGCAGAAGGTTTAGATATTCAAATTATTCCTCTGCTTGGTTCGGTTCAACGTATTAACCGTTTATCAAAAGTAATGGGAAGCTTTAAAGTTCAAACCATTTATCATGCCGCTGCCTATAAACACGTACCATTAGTTGAATATAACGTAGTTGAAGGGGTTCGTAATAACATCTTTGGTACTAACTACACAGCGCGTGCTGCCATTGAAGCAAAAGTGGAGTCGTTTGTTTTAATCTCAACGGATAAAGCGGTACGCCCAACTAATGTAATGGGCACGACTAAGCGTATGGCGGAGTTAGGTTTGCAAGCGTTGGCAGACCAGCAAAATATGATCCGTGCAAAAGATGCAGCAGCAGGGACACGTTTTTGTATGGTGCGTTTTGGTAATGTATTAGGCTCATCTGGCTCTGTTGTACCGGTATTTAAGCGTCAAATTGAAAACCGAGAACCAATCACAGTTACGCATGAAGAGATCACACGTTTCTTTATGACGATTCCTGAAGCGGCACAATTGGTTATTCAAGCGGGTGCGATGGGCAAGGGCGGTGATGTGTTTGTTCTTGATATGGGTGAATCGGTTAAGATTGTGGATTTAGCTAAGAACTTAATTCACCTTTCTGGTTTGGAAGTAAAAGATGAATCAAACCCATACGGTGATATTGAGATTAAATACACAGGCCTACGTCCTGGTGAAAAGTTATATGAAGAGTTATTGATAGGTGACAATGTCGATTCAACCGCACATGAGCGGATCATGACGGCACAAGAAGACTTTTTGTCTCTTGATGAATACAATGTATTGTTGGATAAGCTAGATACGGCGTGTCATGATTTTGACCATGAAGCGATACGTCAGCTGTTATTAGATGCGCCGACTGGTTTTACGCCAGTTGATGGGATTGGTGATTTGGTGTGGAAGGCTGAGCAAGAATAGGACGCTTCGCTGCGAGGAAGAGAAAAATCGAGGATTCAGGTTTCAGGAAGATCAAAAGCGATTACCCCTGAAACCTCTGCGCGTAGCGTCCTGAAACCTAGTTTTTTCGTTTTTATAACCAACCCCTCCCAGCCTCCCCTTATATTGATATTTTTAGCCAAGTGACTAATGCTGATAAAGGGGAGGAGCCAAAAGCGGCTGCGGCACTTGCTTTTGCTTCCATCACCAAACTTGCTATGCTTTTATCCATATTTAGCCATGTTAGATTATTCATCAGTCAGTGAAAGTCGTGGAGGTGGGATGAAAGAGCAAGTTAAAAAACTCATTGAAGAGATAAATAGAATTCACAAAGAGTTTTCAGAGTCTTGCTTTGATCAGGGGATGTTTGAGCAAGTGAAGCTATCTAGGACAATCTCGAACGTTCCTGTCTCTCATATCTATAAATACCGCTTAGTGCTTCATGAAAGCATCAATGATTATCTTATGACTTCCCATATTGAGTTGAAATACTTTTATCGAGTAAAAACAAGAGAAAGTATCGATGATAAAATTGCGCGTTATAGTGAGCGCGACAATCGGTACCCGGTGAACAATTGGCTCAATGATATCTTTGGGGCAAGGATTATCTTAACCAAGCCCGAGATCGAAGAGGTGATGGAAGAGCTGGATAACTGGCAAGATGAACTTGGGTTGAAAAACTGGTATTTGCGCGATAAGGAAGGCTATAAAGGACTTTACCTCTATTTTAAGAATAGAAGTAACTTTTACTTTCCGTGGGAGCTTCAAATTTGGGATAAAGACGATTTGAGGTCGAATGTCGAAAACCATGAGAAGTTTAAGCGAAGCTTTATGTAAGGTTCATCACGGCTACACTGCGAGACTAGAAACGATACGCTGCGCTGACTAGAGACGATAAAAGCAAAAGCGGGTACAGCGTTTGCTTTTGATCTTATAGGAGCGAAGCGGTCTCGTTTCTAGTTAGCGAAGCGTATAGTATCCGTATTTTATTCTTCAATAGATTTTAGTGAGATCGTTGTGATTACAGCGAGTAATATACTGTTCCCTCCCCTTAGTAAGGGGAGGGTTAGGGAGGGGTAATTTCGATAAAGGTAGAATCGAGTGCATAGTTAACTTGATTTACGCGCTGTTCGTTCTTGACCCCCTCCCAGCCTCCCCCTTAGTAAGGGGGAGGAGCTAAGATCAAAAGCGATCACTTCTGAATTCTGCCAGCGTAGCGTCCTGAAGCCTATTTTTTGCTCTTTAATTAACCACAGTATATACTCATATTTACCTGTTTATTCTTACAGTAGGCTTAGCATGACGTATCTCACCGACAAATACCTCAATCCGTTTACAGACTTTGGTTTTAAAAAGCTGTTTGGCTCTGAGGCGAATAAAACCATCCTTATTGATTTTTTAAATACCTTATTAGAAGGCGAAGAGTCCACCATTGTTGATCTTACTTTTATCTCTAATGAGCAGTTAGGTAAGCAAATGGTCGATCGTCGAGCGGTGTTTGATATTTACTGTGAAAACGAGAAAGGCGAGAAGTTTATTGTTGAGTTACAGAAATCCAAGCAAAATTTCTTTAAAGATCGCAGTGTGTTTTATTCGTCATTTCCTATTCAAGAGCAGGGACAAAAGGGTAATTGGAACTTTGAATTAAAGGCCATTTATACCATCGCTATTTTGGATTTTGTCTTTGATGAAGATAAGGAAGACAAAGAAAAGTACTTTTACAAAGTGAAGTTATCAGATGTAGATACCAATAAGGTGTTCTACGATAAGCTCACCTTTATTTACCTTGAGATGCCCAAATTTACCAAGCCGTTAGGGGAGTTGAATACGCATTTTGAGCGTTGGATGTATGTGTTTAAGAATTTGGATTCATTGCAAGCGTACCCTGAGTCACTCACCAATGGTATTTTCAAATCTTTCTTTGCGGAAGCCGAATTAGCACAATTGCCGTTAGATAAACAAAGAGAATATGAGAACAGTTTGAAGTATTACCGTGATTTAAATAATGTAATAGATACCGCGTTTGATGATGGTAAGGAGCTAGGTAAGGCCGAGGGTATAGAGCAAGGTAAGGCTGAAGGGGAATATAATAAATCAGTCGAGATAGCTAAGAATCTGTTGAGTTTGTTAGACAATGAGACAATAGCTGCAAACACGGGTTTGAGTGTCGATATTATTCAGAGTTTGAGAAAGTAAACTCAGTAAGAATAGATCGGAAGCGGGATTCTGAGCTCAGGGAGAGCAAAAGCGAGTACACCTGAAGCCTCTGCGCGTAGCGTCCTGAAACCTAGTTTTTTATAACCAACCCCTCCCAACCTCCCCTTATATTGATATTTTCAGCCAAGTGATTAGTTCGATAAAGGGGAGGAGCTAAGATCAAAAGCGATCACTTCTTAATTCTGCCAGCGAAGCGATCTGAGCTCTAGCTTTTGCTTTCCTCAAGCGTAGCGTCTCAAGGACGAAGTCCGTCTTAAGCGTAGCGCCCTCAAACAACTTGTTGTGTCTGTCTCTTTATAGTTTCTAATATCCATCTTAAATTGCTACAGTGATGGCAATTAAATGAAAAGGTACTATAATATTGTTACTATAGTAACAGTTGGGTTTTATATGCTATCTCTTCATACCGCTTTTGATGTTCAACTTGAGTTAAAAGATTTTATTAAACAACGTCGTAAACAACAAAAACTCAGTGTGGAAGTATTAGCTAAGTGCTCTGGCGTGCCTTATAGCACCATTCGAAAATTTGAAAATACTGGGAATATCTCTTTAAGGCAGTTTCTAATGTTGCTTGAAAGTGTTGGTAGCCTTAACGATATACACAATTTAACAAAGCCATCTAATCAAGAACCGACGAGCATTGAAGAGGTATTAAGAAATGCTTAACACATCTTTAATCGTAAAAAGAACGTTTGCAGATGGGCATCAAGAAAAGTTAGGTCAACTTGCTGAAAATAAAACAGGTATTTACTTTCAGTACGATGAGGCGTATCTAAATCAACATGGGTCTTCAATCGCGCCTTTTAATATCAGAGCAGATCTTAGTTTACAAAAAGCGCCGAGACAGCCACATTATGGACTTCACGGTGTATTTGGTGACAGTCTACCTGATGGGTGGGGGCTGTACTTAATGGATCGAATGTTCAGGAATAATGGCTTCAATCCTCAAATGGTTACCGCGTTAGAAAGACTCGCTTATGTTGGAGACCAATGCTTAGGTGCTCTTTCTTATGAGCCTGAAATGGCATTAGCTGATTCAAGTTCAAGAGATATAGAATTAATCACATTAGGTAAAGAAGCGGTTAAAGAGTTCGAAGGCACAGAATCCTATCTTATTGCACATCTAATGAATGCTGGTGGTTCAGGCGGGGCACGACCAAAACTAAATGTAACTAAATGCAGTGACGGTCAATACTCAACATTACCAAATGCAAAAGGTGAAAAACTCCTCATTAAGCTAACGTCTGATAAGTTTGACTTAAAACATTCAGAAAGCTTAGTTGAATATGCCTATATGAAAATGGCAAGAAACGTAGGGATTGAAGTACCTAATTTTGAATTGGTTGACGCGAGTAATGGTCAATTTTGGTTGCAACAAACACGCTTTGATTGCACGCCAAATGGCGGCCGGCAGCATATGATATCTGCATGTGGTTTGTTGGACGCGCCTTTTAGGGAGCCATCTTTAGATTATGTCGATTTAATAAAAGCAACACGCCAACTTTGTGGTGTTCAAGAAGCACAAAAATTAGTAAAAAGAGCATTGTTTAATTACATCACAGTTAATCAGGATGATCACAGCAAGAACTTTGCTTTTCTCGCTAACGATAATGATAATTGGAGGTTATCGCCATTTTACGACATTGTTTATAGTCCTTCCCCTTATAAAGAACACATGACTTCGTTTAATGGTAATGGTCGGCTACCAACAACTAAAGCGTTAGAATTAATGGCAGGGCATGCAGGTTATGCGAATGTCACACCTCTGATAAATATGATTGAAGAGATCTATCATGAGACTCGGGATTTTAAACAAGAGGCATTAAATCTCGGTATATCAAACGCGTTAATTTCGACGATTGATTCACATATATCTCAGCAATACCGCCAATTCAATAATTGAGGCGAGGAAGATCTCTTGCTTTTGATTTTATAGGAGCGAAGCGGTCTAGCTTCTAGTTAGCGAAGCGTATAGTCTTAAATCATTTATAACCAACCCCCTCTAACTCCCCCTTGTATTGACTCTATCTATCTCATTATTTTAGTGTTTAAGGGGGAGAACCTTCTTTGGTGCTGTTCGTTCAGCGAGTACCCCTGAAACCTCTGCGCGTAGCGTCCTGAAGCCTATTTTTTGCTCTTTAATTAACCACAGTATATACTCATATTTACCTGTTTATTCTTACAGTAGGCTTAGCATGACGTATCTCACCGACAAATACCTCAATCCGTTTACAGACTTTGGCTTCAAAAAGCTGTTTGGCTCTGAGGCGAATAAAACCATCCTTATTGATTTTTTAAATACCTTATTAGAAGGCGAAGAGTCCACCATTGTTGATCTTACTTTTATCTCTAATGAGCAGTTAGGTAAGCAAATGGTCGATCGTCGAGCGGTGTTTGATATTTACTGTGAAAACGAGAAAGGCGAGAAAGGCGAGAAGTTTATTGTTGAGTTACAGAAATCCAAGCAAAATTTCTTTAAAGATCGCAGTGTGTTTTATTCGTCATTTCCTATTCAAGAGCAGGGACAAAAGGGCAATTGGAACTTTGAATTAAAGGCCATTTACACCATCGCCATTTTGGATTTTGTGTTTGATGAAGATAAGGAAGACAAAGAAAAGTATTTTTACAAAGTGAAGTTATCAGATGTAGATACCAATAAGGTGTTCTACGATAAGCTTACTTTTATTTACCTTGAAATGCCCAAATTTACCAAGCCGTTAGCGGAGTTGAATACGCATTTTGAGCGTTGGATGTATGTGTTTAAGAATTTGGATTCATTGCAAGCGTATCCTGAGTCACTCACCAATGGTATTTTCAAATCTTTCTTTGCGGAAGCCGAATTAGCACAATTGCCGTTAGATAAACAAAGAGAATATGAGAACAGTTTGAAGTATTACCGTGATTTAAATAATGTAATAGATACCGCGTTTGATGATGGTAAGGAGCTAGGTAAGGCTGAAGGGGAATATAATAAATCAGTCGAGATAGCTAAGAATCTGTTGAGTTTGTTAGACAATGAGACAATAGCTGCAAACACGGGTTTGAGTGTCGATATTATTCAGAGTTTGAGAAAGTAAACTCAGTAAGAATAGATCGGAAGCGGGATTCTGAGCTCAGGGAGAGCAAAAGCGAGTACACCTGAAGCCTCTGCGGGTAGCGTATAGTCTCTGTATTTTATTCTTCCATAAATTTCAGTGAGATCGTTGTGATTACAGCGAGTAATATACTGTTCCCTCCCCTTAGTAAGGGGAGGGTTAGGGAGGGGTAATTTCGATAAAGGTAGAATCGAGTTCATAGTTAACTTGATTTATGCGCTGTTCGTTCTTGACCCCCTCCCAGCCTCCCCCTTAGTAAGGGGGAGGAGCAAAGATTAAAAGCGATCACTTCTGAATTCTGCCAGTGAAGCGATCTGAGCACTGCTTTTGCTCTCCTCAAGCGTAGCGTCTCAAGGACGAAGTCCGTCTTAAGCGTAGCGCTCTAAACTCTGTTATAGTATCCAAATAAACAACAATAATGGATTGAGTATGATTGATTCTATCGTTAGTTTGGCCAAAATGGATGAGAGTATTGAACTTGTATGGCTATATGGCTCACGCGCTCAAGGCACGCATCATCAAGAGAGTGATTTTGATTTAGCGGTGGCATTTAATGATCATTCGTTATCTACTTTTGCTTTGCGAACTCGTCCTGAGTGTTTGGCCATAGAATGGGCTGAGCATTTGAACCTACCCTTAGATAAAGTCAGTATCGTAGATATTAATCACATACCGATAGCTCTTGCATTTAATGTCATTGAGTACGGGAAACTGATTTATAACAATAATCCTCTTCTGTTTTATAAAGAGCAGAACCGCATTAGTTCAATGTTTGAACATCAATTAATTGAAAGCAAAAGAAGTGCATCGTATGAATAAAGGCCTTGAACTATATCTAGCGGAAGTTGAGTCTCATAAAGCAAAATACCTTAAAGAGTTAAATGAACTTCGTTTTGATCTTAATCAGTCGACCTTAAAAAGTCGTGATTATTTAGCTGCTGAGCGCTTATTGCAGGTTTTTACTGAAATGTGCATTGGGTTATCTAAGCATATGGTAAAGAAAATCCAAAATAAAAGCCCAACGGAAGCCTATCAATCATTTTCTTTGCTAAAAGAGCATGGCCTAATTTCTAGTGATGAGCTGCGTACGTGGAAACAGATTATTGGTATGCGTAATGGCTTGGTGCATGATTATTTAAATATTGATTTACTGATTGTTGAAGATATTTTGCGTGAAGGCCATTATCAAGCTCTCGCCGATTTTACGGAGAAGGCGATTACTTTTTTATTGTCTGAGTAGAGATGTAAGAGCAGAGTTCAGAAGTGATCGTTGTGAAACTAGATATTATGCGCTGTGTTTATTTGATACTGTGAGATTAAAAGCGAGCCCCCCTGAAACCTCTGCGCGTAGCGTATAGTCTCTGTATTTTATTCTTCCATAAATTTCAGTGAGATCGTTGTGATTACAGCGAGTAATATACTGTTCCCTCCCCTTAGTAAGGGGAGGGTTAGGGAGGGGTAATTTCGATAAAGGTAGAATCGAGTTCATAGTTAACTTGATTTACGCGCTGTTCGTTCTTGACCCCCTCCCAGCCTCCCCCTTAGTAAGGGGGAGGAGCTACATTGTGAACGTGGTAATTTTAACGATCACTTCTGAATTCTGCCAGCGAAGCGGTCTCGTTTCTAGTTAGCGCAGCGTATAGTTTCTTGTTATAGCCTATTTATTGATCAAGATTTTAAGGTGTACTTATGAATGAAACAGTAAATGAAACAGGGTTATTTGATTCTTATTGGGCCATTCTTGATACACAGATAGCAACAAGTGCGGATATTTATCAAGTTGAAAAGAATTTAGAAAAAAGAATTGAATCAAATTCAAATAAAATTTTAGCGGTAATAGCGATTGCCGTTGCTTTTTTAGCTTTATTTTTAAGCTAATTTTAAAGAAATAATTTCGAACGTTCCCAGCCTCCCTTTCAGATTCGTGGCTTTTATTCAAATTTTAAGTATTTAATTTTCTTAGACGTCGATTAAAGGTAGAGTGTTGTCATCATTCTCAACCGTATCGCAGCTATGACTACTGTAATTCTTTCTTCTTTAACGACCACGCAATCTACGAAAACCAAAAAGAGTAAGCTTAATCAACTATGGAGCGATGTTGAGAAAAAGCGGCAACGTAATCAACGCTATCAAGCTAAATTAGATGATTTTTATCACTACTTCAAAACGTCCACAGAAGAGCAAGAGCAAGAAGTTTGCTTTGCAACTGAGAAGTGGATCCATCATTTGTTTTCTTTTATCCCACGTAAAACAATTAAAGGGGCGCAACGTGAAGCGCTGTACGATTGGATACAAGAAGAGTTGGCCATTTTAGAGGCGAACCCATTCAATACAGTTAACACGACAGAGTTACGTGATACTTTTACTGAAGCGCTTATGGCTGATTCATCAAACCAACCTGAAACAGATTCGATTACAGATGAGGAGCTAGGTCATTTCCGTGAAGAGATGTCTATGATGCTCGGTCATGATCTTGATCTCAGTGATGAAGAGCTATTGGAGATGGTTAAGGAACCCCAGAAGTTTCATGATTATCTACAAGAATTAATAGCCGAAAAAATGGAAGATGAACACTCAGAAGGAGAGGACGATATTGATTGGGGAGCGGATGATTTTTTCTCTGAAGGGAATGGCCAAGCAAATGTTGACTCGTCACATAATGAGAGCAGTAAAGCGTTTTTCAGCGATAAACAGATAACGAAGCTCTATCGCCAATTGGCAAAGCAGCTGCATCCTGATAGAGAAATGGACGAAGTTAAGAAGTCAGAAAAAAGCATTTTAATGCAGCAGTTATCACAAACCAAGAAAGAGAAAGATGTGATCGCCTTGCTATTGATGGCTCAGCAGTATCTTCCTAATCATGAGATGGTGATGGATAAAGATATGATTGAGCGTTTGCAAGCGACGCTCAAAGAAAAAATTAGGCAATTAAATATCGAGCATCAAGAACTTCAATATGGTAATGATTTAAAGAGTGTTATTTGGCAAAAATTTGGTGGTGGTAGCAAAGCGGCTCGTGAAAAAGAGTTAAGACAGTACCGAGATACGTTACTGAGAGAAACGAAAGCGTTATTTGAAAAGTGCCAAGAGATAAAAACAGTTAAACAATTACAGTTGCATTTAAAAGATCGAGCTAATGCTTCTCGTTTTGAGGCTCAACTTTTGAGAATGGACCCTTCAGAATTATTTGGTTTCGATGACGATTGGTTTTAGTTTATCTGTATTAACTATGCCGATCTTATGACTATAATGTTTAAGGGAGAGAGGATAGCTCTTCCCGTTCTTCAAAAGGATTTTCATGAACTACGACATCTTCAACGGTGACGCTGACGGCATCATCGCACTTCTTCAACTTCGCTTGGCTACTCCTCAAGAATCTACCTTAATCACTGGCGTTAAGCGTGACATTAACTTAGTGACTAAAGTGGATGCCAAAACGGGGGATAACCTCACCGTACTAGACATATCAATGGAAAAGAACATGGTAGCTCTAGAGCTCGCTTTAAGTTCTGGCGCTGAAGTATTTTATGCTGATCACCATCGTGCGGGTGATATTCCTGAGCACGAGAATCTATCTGCTCATATCGATTTAGATGCCAATACCTGTACCGCGCTAATTGTTGATAAGCTATTAAATGGCCAGTTCCATGAGTGGGCAATTACTGCGGCTTATGGCGATAACTTAATTGCTAAAGCGGATGAGTTGGCAAGTGTTGCCGGTTTATCTTGTGAGCAAAAGTCACAGCTAAAAGAGTTGGGTACATTAATCAACTATAATGGTTATGGAGCGAAGGTGGACGATCTGCATTTTGATCCTGCTGCTTTATACCAAGCGTTATTACAATACTCATCACCTTTTGATGTGATTGCCGACAAAACATCGCCTTTTTACCAACTTCAAACAGCCTATCAATCGGATATGGATAATGCGTTGGCGATTGAAGCGCAGCACAAAAGTGAGAAACTGGGGTTGTTTGAGTTACCAAATGAGGCATGGGCACGTCGTATTAGCGGTGTTTATGGTAATCTTTTAGCAAATCAAAATCCTGATTCAGCTCATGCGGTATTAACGCAAAATGCGGATGGCACGTATATGGTATCTCTTCGTGCGCCATTGAATAATAAGCAAGGAGCAGGAGAGATCTGTAGTTCGTTTGCAACCGGTGGTGGACGTGAAGCGGCAGCGGGAATTAATGCGTTGCCGAAAGAGAAAATTGCTGAGTTTATTACGGTGGTTGAGGGGAAATATTAAGAGCAGAATTCAGATCGGTCGCAAGCTCCCTTACAGGGCTCAGGGGTGATCGTGGTTGTAGCAACGATCACAATACAGTTCCCTCCCCTTGATAAGGGGAGGGTTAGGGAGGGGTTGTTTCGATGAAGATAAATCGAGTGCATAGTTAACTTGATTTAGACGCTGTTAGTTCTTGACCCCCTCCCAGCCTCCCCCTTAGTAAGGGGGAGGAGCTAAAAGTCAAAAGCGATCAGCTCTAATTTTCTCTTGAACTCCTCAAGCGAAGCGATCTTCTTTCTATCATTAAAAATTTAAAACGGAGAAAAACAATGAACATATTAGTCACTGGCGGAATGGGTTACATCGGTAGCCACACATGTGTACAAATGATTGAAGCGGGCTTAACGCCGATCATTCTAGATAACTTATACAACAGTAAAGAAGTGGTGCTTGATCGCATTGAAGCTTTGGTTGGCGTGAAGCCTAAATTTTATCAAGGTGATATTCGTGATCCTCAAATCTTAGAAACCATCTTTGCTGAAAACCAAATCGATAGCGTGATCCACTTTGCTGGTTTAAAAGCGGTGGGTGAGTCGGTTGAAAAACCAATCATGTATTACGATAACAATGTATCGGGTACCTTGGTGTTAGTTGAAGAGATGCGTAAAGCGGGCGTGAACAGTATTGTATTTAGTTCATCTGCAACGGTTTATGGTGATCCTGCATCAACACCGATCCGTGAAGATTTCCCTACATCAGCAACCAACCCTTATGGCCGCAGTAAGCTGATGGTAGAAGAGTGTTTAACGGATATTCAAAAAGCACATCCTGAAATGAGTGTGACGCTGCTTCGTTACTTTAACCCTGTAGGCTCTCATAAATCAGGCACTATGGGTGAAGACCCACAAGGTATCCCAAATAACTTGATGCCATTTATCTCTCAAGTGGCTGTCGGCCGTCGTGAGTTTTTATCTGTATTTGGTAATGATTACCCAACGGTTGATGGTACGGGCGTTCGTGATTATATTCATGTGGTGGATTTAGCGGATGGCCACTTAGCTGCACTAAAATACAAAGGCCAACAAGCGGGTCTACATATTTATAACCTAGGTACGGGTAATGGTAATAGCGTGCTTCAAATGGTTGCAGCGTTTGAGAAGGCCTCTGGTGCGAAAGTGCCATATAAGCTTGTCGATCGTCGTCCTGGTGATATTGCCGAGTGTTGGGCTGACCCTGCTAAGGCGCGTGAAGAGTTGAAGTGGGAGGCGAAGTTGTCTCTTGATGATATGACAGAGGATACGTGGCGCTGGCAGTCGAATAATCCAAAGGGGTATTAAGTAAAGGCAGGGTTCAGATCGGTCGCAAGCTAAGCGTCCTGAAACCTAAGTTCTGCACTTGCTTTTGATCTTCTTTACGTCTATTTGTTCAAAGTTTATACTGATGATAATTCCATATTCTTAAAGGTTAATCTATGCCATTACTGATCCCTGAAACTGATTTTTCAGATCAGCTGAGAAGGCCCAGCACGAATAAAGCGGCTGCAAAAAAGTTTTTAGCTAAATATCCAAAACCTTATCATTTAGAAGGTTTTATCATACCTGAAGGCTATCGCTTTGTGACTAATAAGAAAGGCAAACAGATACGATTAATCGATAAAACAGATAGCAGTAATCCTCGTATAATCTATGCCGTTAATATTGAATTATCAGATAAAAAAATAGGCCAACGCTCTTGTACGCAAGTTATGGTTTGGTCTGATCCTGTAGAAGAAGAGCTTACTATCGGGTTACCTAAGAAAGTATTTTCGGCACTGCTTGAAGAATATGTAATCATGATTAGTGATGAAGAGCAAACCAATGATGGTAAGCGATTTTGGGAACGAAGATTAATCCAGTCTTTAAAAAATGGTCATTTTGTTTATTTTTATGATTCTTTTCAGTTGGGTTCGCAGCTTATCCAGATAAATACAGTGGATGAGTTTCTTGAAGAGTATGAACCCTTAGGTTGGGGGCAAGATAATGAGCATAAAGGTAAGATGTTTATTATTAGCAAAATGAAGATTTAAGACTAGACTCTGCGCGAAGCGTCCTGAAACCTAAGATCAAAAAATGCCCACAGGCGACAAACCTGTGGGCATTTTATTATGCATTTGCTCTTATAGAAGCGAAGCGGTCTCGTTTCTAGTCAGCAAAGCGTATAGTTCTATTTAAAAAGAATCTCACCAGACATCTCAGCAGGAATTGCTGTATCAGTCAGAGCTAGCATTGTAGGAGCTAGATCAGACAGTTTACCGCCTTCTTTAAACTCAACCGCTTTGCTACCTACGTAGATAAGAGGGACAGGAAGGTTAGTGTGAGCAGTGTGAACGCCGCCTGTTTCAGGGTCGATCATCATTTCAGCGTTACCGTGGTCAGCTGTGATAAGTAGTTGACCATCGACTTCTTTGATAGCGTCAACCACTTTACCGATACACTCATCTAGAGATTCAACCGCTTTAACTGCTGCATCGTATACGCCAGTGTGGCCAACCATGTCACAGTTAGGGAAGTTACAAACGATAGCGTCGTATTTACCAGATTTGATAGCTGCTACTAATTTCTCAGTTAGCTCAGGTGCGCTCATTTCAGGTTGTAGATCGTAAGTCGCTACTTTTGGAGAAGCAACCAGTTGACGCTCTTCACCTTCAAACTCGTCTTCGATGCCGCCATTGAAGAAGAAAGTAACGTGTGCGTATTTTTCAGTTTCAGAAATACGTAGTTGAGTTTTACCTTCTTTAGATAACCACTCACCATATGTGTTTTCTAGAGACGCAGGCGCGAATGCACAAAGAAGAGGGATGTTTGCTGCGTATTGAGTCAGCATAACAAAATCGATTGCTGGGAATACGTTACGAGCAAAACCATCGAAATCAGGAACGAATGCACGTGTGATTTCACGAGCACGGTCAGCACGGTAGTTCATGAAGATAACTGCATCGCCATCAACGATTGCTGCTGATTCTTCACCTTCTGCTTTGATTTCAGTTGCTTGTACAAACTCATCGTTCTCTTCACGAGCGTAAGCCGCTTCAAGACCTTCAACGGCTGTTGCAAAAGTGAATTCTGCTTTTGCTTCTGTCATTAAATCGTAAGATTTTTGTACGCGATCCCAGTTGTTGTCACGGTCCATTGCGTAGTAACGACCAATTAGAGAAGCAACACGGCCTTTACCTAATTTAGCGAATAGCTCTTGGAAGTTTTTCAGAGAGTTTTCAGCTGAACGTGGTGGTGTATCACGGCCGTCTAGGAAGCAGTGTAGGTAGATTTTTTCTGCGCCACGTGCCGCTGCCATTTCTACTGCTGCGTAGATGTGATCTTCATGAGAGTGAACGCCACCTGGAGACATAAGCCCCATGATGTGTACTGCTTTGTCAGCTTTAACTGCTTTGTCGATAGCGTTAACTAGCGTTTCGTTTTGTTGGAACTCACCATCAGAGATTGCTTTAGTGATGCGAGTAAGATCTTGATATACAACACGACCAGCGCCGATGTTAGTGTGACCTACTTCAGAGTTACCCATTTGACCATCAGGTAGACCAACGTCCATACCTGAAGCTGAAATTAGTGTGTTTGGTTGAGTAGCCATTAGGCCATCAAGAACCGGAGTATTTGCGTTTGTGATTGCGTTATCTGCTTGAGCTTCACGGTGACCGTAACCATCAAGAATAACTAGAGCCATAGGCTTTTTAGCTGACATAAAGGTGTTCCTCGTCAATAACTTAATAAATTCGAATAAATAACTTTGTGTAATTTTACTACAAAGTTTGAAAATGGGCTAGGGGAAGAGCAGGAGGCTTCGCCTTGAGAGCGCTTCGCTTAAGACGCAACAAGTTGCTTGAAGAGGATAAAAAAGCCAGAGTTCAGATCGCTTCGCTTGCAGAATTCAGAGGTGATCGTGGTGGCTACAGCGTTCGCTAAGTATAGTCTCTAGCCTTAACTTAATGTATAATTTTAAATCAATAACACTCATATTCTTCACTATTTAAAATAGAGGTTTATATGCAAAAAGTAGAATTATTTAATACTCATACTTTTATTAAAGCGCTCGTTAAATCTGGTATGGAAGAAAAGACAGCGGAAGTGCTAGCTGAAAACCAACTTGCAATGCTAGAAACTCAAATATCTACAAAGGCAGATATGTATGATGTAAAAGCACATATGACGGATGAGTTATCTACGATTAAAAAAGATTTGGATTGGATAAAAAAGCTGATGCTGGGTATTGGTGTGACGGTATTAATTGCTTCGCTAAAATATATTTTTTCGTAATTAAAGAGCAGAGCTCGCTACGCTTGCAGGTTTAAGGGGTGATCGTAGTGGTTACAGTGATCGCAATACAGTACCTCCTCTTGATGGGTTTATTGTTGAGATTGGAAATAATGTAAATATTGCATAACCAACCCCCTCTAACTCCCCCTTGTGTCGGCTATATCAATCTCATAATCATCAACGTTCAAAGGGGGAGAACCATCTTTGTCGTTACAATTACAGCGACCAGCTCTGAATCTTATTCTTTTGAACTTGAACTCCTCAAGCGAAGCGTCTCAAGGACGTAGTCCGTCTTAAGCGCAGCGCTCTGCTCTTCCTAGCTCTCCGCCTTTCCTCGCCCCTTGAGCGTAGCGTCCTCGAATATCGTTCCTGATCGTAAATACCAAAACGCACTTATCCCACCCATCACATTCCCAATCGCAATCCCTACAAACAATCCTTCCATACCGTAGAAATGACTGCCAATCCACGCCGTTGGCAAAGTAAACACAAACAACCTCATGAAACTCCAACTGAAAGAATGTAACGGTTTTTGCATTGCATTTAGGCTGCTCACAAGCACCATCACAATGCCTTGGAATCCATAACTGAATGGTACACAGATTAAGTACATCCATAAGCCATGTTGTACGGCATCATCTTGGCTAAATAGATGGGATAACGGAATGCTCAGCGGAACAATCAAAATATAGAGAAATAGTTGGAATAATACAGAGAACTTCATCGCTAAGAAGATGGCTTCTTTCACTCGCTCTGGCTGTTTGGCCCCAAGGTTTTGAGCTACAAAGGGACTTAATGAAGACGTAAGTGCCATTATCACCAACAACATTAATGACTCGACTCGTTGTGCTGCTCCATAAGAGGCGACCGCAACCGTACCTTGGCTGGCAAGCATCATCATTAAAATGGCTCCAGAGATAGGGTTTAATGCGTTTGATAGCGCAGCCGGTGAACCGATTTTTAATATCTGATGCCAATCTTGTTTTATCTCTGATGGCTTTGGTGGTGCAAGTAATTTTACTTTTCGGGTGAGTACGTAAAAAGAGGCGCATAAAGCACCAAACCAACTGATGCCACTGGCAATCGCAGCGCCTTGAATCCCTAACTCAGGAAAAGGTCCATAACCAAAGATAAGCAATGGGTCGAGTACGCCATTGATCAACCCTGCCAGCATCATGATTTTTGCCGGAGTGGTGGTATCGCCCGTTGCGCGAATGGCACTGTTACTCGACATTGGAATAACCAGCAGCGGAATAGTGAGATACCAAATAGACATATATTCATGAATAAGAGGCAGCAGTTTGTCTTCTGCACCTAATAATCGAAATAGAGGATCTATGGTAAAAAAACCGATGCTACAAGCAATGAGAATAAGAATGACGGCTAAGATTAATCCGTGTGTCGTTAATTGAGCAGCGTGCTTGCTGTTACCTTGTCCGAGCAAGCGCCCAATCGAGGCAGATAAACCAACCCCAATGCCCATGGTAATGCAGTTGACCGCAAAGGTAACCGGGAAGGTAAAACTCACCGCGGCAAGGGCGTCTGTACCAAGCAGTGATATGAAAAAAGTATCCACCAAGTTGAATAGTAGAATAGCAACCATGCCAAAGACCATAGGCGTCGTGAGTTTACGAAGCACATCGCTGATAGGTTGAGTGAGTAACCCGTGTTTATCGACCATGGTTTTCTCGAGTGGTGGTGGGATGGGTAGTGTAGCAGTAAGAGCAGAGGCGCAACAAGTTGCTTAAGGTTAAAGGGCGCTTCGCTTAAGGAGGACTTCGTCCCAGAGGAGAGCATAGAGCAGAGTTCAGATCGCTACGCTTGCAGATTTCAGAGGTGAATGCTTTTGATTTTAGCTCCTCCCCCTTACTAAGGGGGAGGCTGGGAGGGGGTCAAGAACTTGCAGCGTATAAATTAAGTTAACTATGTATTCGATTTTACCTTCAGCGCAATAACCCCTCCCTAACCCTCCCCTTAGTAAAGGGAGGGGACAGTGCACATTCGCTGTAATCACAACGGTCGCCTCTGAGATCTGCTTTTGATCTTCCTGAAAGCTGAATCCTTGCTTTTGATATTCTCAAGCGAAGCGTCTCAAGGACGAAGTCCGTCTAAAGCGCAGCGCTCTGCTTTTCTCTGCTCTTTCCTTCAAAAATTTAGCCCTAAACCCTTGCAATCCCCCCCTAAAAACCCCATTAATAAACCAAAGCCAAAACATGGCACTTTATTCTTAAATGGAAAATTATCAGGAGAGACGACCAATGAATATCCGTCCTTTACATGACCGTGTGATCGTTGAACGCCAAGAAGTTGAATCAAAATCTGCAGGTGGCATCGTGCTAACTGGCTCAGCGGCTGAAAAATCAACGCGCGGTACTGTTCTAGCTGTTGGCAAAGGCCGCATCCTAGAGAATGGTTCTGTACAACCATTAGACGTAAAAGTTGGCGATTCAGTGATCTTTGCAGAAGGCAATATCAAAGCAGAGAAGATCGAAGGCAAAGAAGTGCTGATCATGTCTGAATTTAACATCCTAGCGATTGTTGAATAATAAACGATATTAAGAAAAGAATTTAAAAAGGAAATTAAAGATGGCTGCTAAAGACGTTAAATTTGGTAACGACGCACGAATCAAAATGCTAGAAGGTGTAAACGTTCTGGCTGACGCGGTAAAAGTAACATTAGGTCCTAAAGGTCGTAACGTTGTTTTAGATAAATCATTTGGCGCACCAACTATCACTAAAGATGGTGTTTCTGTTGCACGTGAAATCGAGCTTGAAGACAAGTTCCAAAACATGGGCGCACAAATGGTTAAAGAAGTGGCATCGCAAGCGAATGACGCGGCGGGCGACGGTACAACAACTGCAACGGTTCTTGCTCAAGCTATCATTACTGAAGGCTTAAAAGCGGTTGCTGCTGGCATGAACCCAATGGATCTTAAGCGTGGTATCGATAAAGCAGTTATTGCTGCAGTTGAAGAACTAAAAGCGCTTTCTGTTCCATGTGCAGATACTAAAGCGATTGCACAAGTAGGTACTATCTCTGCAAACTCTGATTCAACAGTAGGTAACTTAATTGCAGAAGCAATGGATAAAGTAGGCCGTGATGGTGTTATCACAGTTGAAGAAGGCCAAGCGCTGCAAGACGAATTAGACGTTGTTGAAGGTATGCAGTTTGACCGTGGTTACCTATCTCCATATTTCGTAAACAACCAAGAAGCGGGTTCTGTAGATCTAGAAAGCCCATTCATCTTATTGGTTGATAAAAAAGTATCAAACATCCGTGAATTGCTTCCAACGCTAGAAGCCGTAGCGAAAGCATCTCGTCCTCTTCTTATCATCGCTGAAGATGTAGAAGGTGAAGCGCTTGCTACTCTAGTTGTGAACAACATGCGTGGTATCGTTAAAGTTGCTGCGGTTAAAGCACCTGGTTTTGGTGACCGTCGTAAAGCTATGCTACAAGACATCGCGGTTCTAACTGCGGGTTCTGTAATTTCTGAAGAGATTGGTCTAGAGCTTGAAAAAGTCGTTCTTGAAGATCTTGGTCAAGCTAAGCGTGTAACTATCACGAAAGAAACAACAACTATCATTGATGGTTCTGGTGAAGAGACAATCATCTCTGGCCGTGTTTCTCAAATTCGTCAACAAATCGAAGACGCAACATCTGACTACGATAAAGAAAAACTTCAAGAGCGTGTAGCTAAACTGGCTGGCGGTGTTGCAGTAATCAAAGTGGGTGCGGCGACTGAAGTTGAGATGAAAGAGAAGAAAGACCGTGTTGAAGATGCACTTCACGCCACTCGCGCTGCGGTTGAAGAGGGTGTTGTTGCTGGTGGTGGTGTTGCACTTATTCGCGCTGCATCTAAAGTTGCTGGCCTTGAAGGCGACAACGAAGAGCAAAACGTAGGTATCCGTGTAGCACTTCGTGCAATGGAAGCGCCTATCCGTCAAATCACTAAGAATGCGGGCGAAGAAGATTCAGTTGTTGCTAACAACGTTCGTGCTGGTGAAGGTAACTACGGTTATAACGCAGCAACTGGCGAGTACGGCGACATGATCGAGATGGGTATTCTTGACCCAACTAAAGTAACGCGTTCTGCACTTCAGTTCGCTGCATCTGTTGCGGGTCTTATGATCACAACAGAAGCGATGGTTACTGATAAGCCACAAGACTCAGGTTCTGCAATGTCAGATATGGGTGGCATGGGCGGAATGGGTGGTATGGGCGGCATGATGTAATCATCCCCATAAACCAATTCGCTTTATCGCGTTATGTGTTTGAAGAGCCGAGGCAGATATGTCTCGGTTTTTTTATGCGTGTTTTAAGAGCACCCCCTCCCAGCCTCCCCCTTATTAAGGGGGAGGAGCCGATTGCAGTTGTTGTAATTTCAGCGATCACAATACAGTCCCCTCCCTTTACTAAGGGGAGGGTTAGGGAGGGGTTATTGCGATGATGGTAGAAGTTATTCCGATTTTAATTGTTCTATATGCATTAAAATATATTCGAGGACACTATCAATATTACTCATGACATCCTGGTTTGTGAAGCGCAATACTGACATACCAAGATTGTGCATATATTCATTTCGAATAGCATCGTAGTTTTCAGCTTCGGGGGTAAAGTGACTATCACCATCGAGTTCAATGACTAATTTATATTCAGCATTATAAAAATCACAAACATACCGACTAATACCATATTGGCGTCGAAATTTTACATTGAGTTGATTTCGTCGAAGTTTATTCCACAATATACGTTCTGCAGTTGGTACATCAGATCTCAGCTTTTGCCTGAGTGTTTTGTGTTTTGATTTATTATAAATAAGTGTCATTAGAATTCAGGTTTACTTAGTAAATGCTATAAACCATAGAAGTTCTAAATGGTAAAAGATAATGAAGAGTAAAGAGTTTCGATAGAGTTCAAAATTCGTATTTCTGCTCTTATAGCCTCTAGAGCGAAGCGTTCTAGTTAGCGCAGCGTGTAGTACAAAACAAAAAAAGACCACAGGCTAATTAAACCCTGTGGTCTTTTTATTCTCAAGGACGAAGTCCGTCTAAAGCGAAGCGCTCTTAAGCAACTTGCTTGCGTCTTCGTTCTTTAATTAAGCTTTTGCTTTAGCTGCTGCTTTAGCGATAGCTGCAAAGCTTTTCGCGTCAAGCGCTGCGCCGCCAACTAGAGCACCATCGATGTCTGGTTGTGCGAAGTAAGCTTCAGCGTTTTCAGGCTTAACAGAACCGCCGTATTGGATAACAACGTTCTTAGCAACTTCTTCAGATTTCTCAGCAATGTGAGCACGGATTTGAGCGTGGATGCGTTGTGCATCTTCAGCTGTAGCCGCTTTACCAGTACCGATAGCCCAGATTGGTTCGTAAGCGATGATAGCGCCTTCAAGAGCTTCAACGCCTTGAGTGTTGATTACAGCGTCAAGTTGACGTGCACATACTGCAACCGTTTCGCCAGCTTCGTTTTGTGCTTCAGATTCACCGATACAAAGAACAGGAGTTAGACCGTTCTCTTTTAGGAATGCGAATTTCTTAGCAACAAACTCGTCAGATTCAGCGTGGTATTCACGACGCTCAGAGTGACCGATGATGATGTGAGTTGCACCGAACTCTTTAAGCATAGCTGGAGACATGTCGCCAGTGAATGCACCGCTGTTGTTTAGATCAGTGTTTTGAGCACCTAGGATGATTGCGCTGCCAGCTTCAGTAAGTGTACGCTCAGCAAGGTCAACGAAAAGTGCTGGTGGAGCAACTGCAACGTCTACGCCTGTAACGCCTTCAAGTTCAGCATTAAGACCGTTTAGTAGTTCAACAACCATTTCTTTGCTGCCGTTTAGTTTCCAGTTACCCATAACTACAGGATGACGCATAGGATTCTCTCCAATTCAAATTAATGTAAAAAACTTGCGTAAAAATATAACAGATTTTACGACAGATTTAGTGTCTAAAATCATTTTTATGCATAATTTTAGCGCTTTTATTTCGAAGTGCGAAAGATTATTAACTGAATAGATGAGATTTTCGCTCGTTCTTAAGTGTGATTCATTAGGCACTTTTATATTGAGGAGATTGTAACTTACGCGCTTTCACTGAATGATGGAAAAATAATCATTCATTTAACGCAGTATGAAAAGGAAGTAATAATGCCGCACTTAATCATGGAATATTCAAACTCAGCTGAGGATCGTTTAAATACGCAGGGGTTGTTAGAAGATCTGCATCAGGTGGCGATAGAGTCAGAGTTGTTTTCAGTTAATGATGTGAAGTCTCGTGCGATCCGCGTTCATTCTTGGTTGGTGGGTGATAAGGGTAACAGTGCTGATTTTATTCATATAACGGTAGAGTTATTATCGGGAAGAACGCCAGAGCAGAAGCGAGAATTAAGTCGCGGATTAATGGATGTATTAGTAGAGCAAGCCAATCACATTGATAGTTTAACCATCAATGTGAGAGATATGGAGCAAGAGAGCTTTCAAAAAGTAGGATAGAAAACAAAACAAACCCTCTTTTAATGCTTCGTATTATTTGATGAGCGATTATTGGCATTTGGAAATTGAATGACATCTGCCGCTTGATGCTCATCAATGGGTTTATTTAATGAATCAGCAAAACGAACAAACTGCTTACCGAGCTCTCTCCCTAATAAGATGTTGATGTGATTTGGGTTATTGCCTCGTTCGATGATTCGTTCGATGTGACTTTGTTGTGCCAGCAGTGGTCCTTGATGTTCTTCTGGTAAACTGTCAATAAACTCCATACTCAGTTGATGGCGTAATGCTTCTAGTTGCTCTGGGGATCTTTCCGCTAAGGCTTTGAGCTCATCAAATGAGGGGATTTCTATATGATGATATGAATGCGGCATTGGCTAACTCCTTGTCTTTCTGTATCAATAGATTCAGCTTAGTTGGGGTTTTATTATTTTGAGAAAGTGGAATAGGGGATATTGAAACTTTGTCTCACTTTTGAGAGTAAAGAGCAGAATTCAGATCGCTTCGCTTAAAGGGTTCAGAGGTGGTTGCTTTTGGTTACAGCGAACGAAATACAGTTCCTCCCCTTGATTGATATATTGTTGAGTTTAGTGATGTTGATATAAGGGGAGGCTAGGAGGGGTTGTAAGTGATGAATCTTGGTTTATCTAAATAACATAAATATGGTGTAACCAACCCCCTCTAACTCCCCCTTATATTGACTATGTCTATCTCATAACCCTAACGATTAAGGGGGAGAACTGTTCTTTGCTACTCTAACCACAGCAATCATATTCTGAATTTAGTACTCGCTTTTACACTTATAGTTTCTAATTAGCGCTGCGTATAGTCTCTAGTTATGTATAAGCAACCCCCTCTAGCTCCCCCTTGTATTGACTGTATCGATCTCATAGCAATAGTGATTAAGGGGGAGAACCGTTCTTTGTCGCTGTAACCACAATGAGTATCTCTGAAACCTGAACTCCCTAAAACAAAAAAGACCACAGGCTAATTAAACTCTGTGGTCTTCTTATTCTCAAGAACGAAGTTCGCCTTAAGCGAAGCGCCCTCAAGCAACTTGTTGCGTCTAGCTCTTAGCCCTTAAAGAATAATATCTCTAACTTCTTTGTCTTTACGCTCTAAGTAGTGAATCGACTTAATACGACGGATCGTACGACAACGACCACGAATAAGCAGCGTTTCAGTTGTCGCGATATTACCTTGGCGAGTGATGCCTTCTAATAGGTCGCCTTTAGTGATGCCCGTTGCTGCGAAAACAACATCATCACTACGAGCCATATCGCTCATCTTTAAGATAACGTTCGCTTTAACGCCCATTTCTTCACAGCGTTTTAGTTCTTCTTCACCGTGAATGCGGTTTTCTTCAGTATCGCCTTTTACTTCATGACGAGGAAGAAGACGCGCTTGCATGTCACCATCTAAAGCACGAATTACCGCAGCAGAAACCACACCTTCAGGTGCGCCGCCGATGCAGTACATTACGTCAACTTCGCTATCTGGCATACAAGTTAAAATAGAGGCGGCAACATCACCATCTGGCACAGCAAAAACACGAACACCCATTTTCTGCATGTTTGCGATTACTTCGTCATGACGAGGCTTAGCTAGTGTTGTTACAACCAAAGTATCTAATGGCTTACCTAATGCTTTTGCAATGTTTACTAGGTTCTCTTCTAGAGGTAGTGCTAAATCGATAGCGCCTTTTGCACCAGGGCCAACAACCAGTTTTTCCATGTACATATCAGGGGCTTTTAAGAAGCTACCTTTTTCACCCGCAGCTAATACAGCAAGTGCGTTTGATTGGCCCATCGCAGTCATACGAGTGCCTTCAATTGGGTCAACAGCGATATCTACAGCATCACCACCTGTACCTACGTTTTCACCGATGTATAGCATAGGCGCATCATCGATCTCACCTTCACCAATAACAATTTCACCACTGATGTCAGTCTTGTTCAGGAGTGTACGCATTACTTCAACGGCAGCACCATCAGCCGCGTTCTTATCACCGCGGCCAAGCCATTTGTAACCCGCTAATGCGGCACCTTCAGTAACTCGAGAAAAAGCCATTGCTAAATCGCGTTTCATAATTGCTCCGAATAAATCGATGAATAAGTAAAAATCGCGAGGATTTTAGCATAACAAAAAGGGAAACGTTTGCTTTTTGAGTAAAGATTCGATTTTTTTAGAATTCATCCGTTTGATTTATAGAAGAGAAGCCGTGCTTTAACTCAAATAATGAATTGAAAAATCTAGTTTTAGTATGAAGTTCGTTTTAATCTTAAGAAAGAACGTCAGATGTTGGTAAAATGTGCCGTTTTTTTGTTCAAATGATGCATTTTCAGTAATAACACTATGGCAGAATTGCATTTGCTGAGTAGAATAGAAAACATGTTTGTAGTGAGTAGTTAATTCGCTGCATATTCAATGACGAATACAGTTAAGGTGGCAGGAATGTCTTTAGAAATATTAGAACAACTAGAAGCTAAAGTTCAAATGGCAGTAGATACAATCGCACTGCTACAAATGGAAGTTGAAGAATTAAAAGAAACGAACGCAACGCTAACTCAAGATCTTGAGCAAGCAAATAACGGTCGTTCTGAAGTTGAGCAAGAAGCTCAGCGTGCACGTGATGAGCAAGCGCAATTTGAAGCTCGTATCCGTGGTCTGTTAGGTAAGATGGACGAAGTAGAGTAATTCTATTTTTTGAGTCGTAATTCTTCCATCTTCTGTGTTGTCGGTGCTCACTTATTATCATAAGCTCCGCGCCTCCGCCTTAAAGATGAAAGATTTACTTATCAAAAATTGAGAATTGGTTCGCGAAAGAATTTGAAACCGTAGGTGTGAAAGCATCTGCGGTTTTTTTATGCTAGAAGCTATACGCTGCGCTGACTGGAGACTATAAGAGCAAAAAGCGAGGGGTCAGGTCTCAGGTTTCAGGAGGAAATACAGTGTTGCTTTGGCTTTTAGCTCCTCCCCCTTAGTAAGGGGGAGGCTGGGAGGGGGTCAAGAACTTACAGCGTATAAATAAAGTTAACTATTAACTCAATTCAACCTTTATCGGAACAACCCCTCCCTAACCCTCCCCTTATTAAGGGGAGGAGACTGTGTATTTATCGCTGTAATCACAACGATCACCCCTGAATCCAGCAAGGGAGCTTGCGACCGATCTGAACTCTCTCTTCTAACCTCTAAAGGCGAAGCCGTCTGCTCTACACTTCTTCCTCACCCATCTCTTCTAACGGCTCTTGAGAAATAATAATCCCAGTCGAATCCGCATACAGATGATCTTCAGGTAAGAAAGTCACGCTACCAAAGTTAACCGCGACATCCACTTCACCAATGTTCTGTTTTGCAGCACCAACAGGAATAGAGGCTAGAGCTTGAATACCAATATTAATTTCTTCTAGATAATCCACTTCACGAATACAACCGTAGATAACCAAGCCTTCCCAACCATTGTGAGCGGCTTTTGCTGCTAAGTCGGCATCGATCAATGCACGACGTAATGAACCGCCACCATCGACTAATAGTACTCGGCCTTCGCCTTTTTCATCGAGAACGCGGCTAATTAAGCCATTATCTTCAAAACATTTGATGGTCGTAATTTGGCCAGAGAAAGAGGTTTTTGCACCAAAGTGACTAAACATAGGTTCAACAACATCTACAAGGTCTAAATAAATGTCGCAAAGGGCTGAAGTATTATATTCCATGATGATGTCTACCTTTTGGTTGGTGTTAATAGCTTTTAGTAATGACTTAATATACGTGCTTAATAAGTCATTACTATGATGGGTAACAAGTTATGCGAACTTTATGACACTAGACCTCATTCAATATATTGAAGTTCACGTTATATTGATAAATATAGGCCAACAGAGAAGAAGATATTAGTGAATAACGCACATTGCACCACGGTTCCCATCATTGGTCGGATGGCTTCGCCATTAGGCGCGCGCAGTACAGAAATTACATGATAAAGCGCGAATGGGCCTGCTAATAAAAATAACCAACCTACCAGTGAGTGAATTTGGGTGGCACTAAAAATGGCTAGGCAGAGAAAAGCTAACGCCATTAATACCGCGTGATATTTACGTCCCCAGTCACCGCCCATACGAACCACTAATGTCATTTTTCCACACGCTTCGTCGTTCTCAATGTCACGCAGGTTATTGATGTTTAATACAGCGACCGCTAATAAACCACAAGCGATAGCAGGTAAGAAAAGTGCTGAAGAGAGATGACCAGTGTGCAGATAATAAGTACCTGCGACACCCAATAAACCAAAGAAAATGAATACTGAAATATCACCCAAACCACGATAGCCATAAGGTTTATCACCCATGGTGTAGGCAATAGCAGCGCCTATCGCAAGCAACCCAAGAGCAATAAAGCCAATGATATCCATGGTTTGATGTAGCGAAGAAAAGACTAAAACTAGGCCACTAATAATGGTGAGTACAATATTAATACCAATCGCTTTTTTCATCGTCTCCTGAGTAACAAGACCTGATTGCATGGCGCGTTGTGGACCAAGACGATCATCATTATCGGTGCCTTTTACGGCATCACCATAATCATTAGCAAGGTTAGATAAGATTTGTAATAAGGTTGCAGTAACAAATGCCATGAGAGTGATGGTAGCTGAGGCGTGGTTGTTCCAATACGCTAATGCAGAGCCTGTCATAATAGAAGCAAGCGCAAGCGGTAAGGTTTTTGGACGAGCAGCACTGAGCCAAATAGCAAAAGGAGAAGTTTTCATAGCATCGCAAAAATAGTGAATAGAGCCTCTATTATTCACTATTTTTGGAAGAACCCCAAATTTGAAGAGAAAAAGGGAATATCAGTGAAATAAGTTAGCCGATTTTCCCTGTATCAATGAGTTGCTGTAATAGAGGACGAATAATTAATTCCATCGCAAAACTCATCTTTCCACCAGGAACTACAAGCGTGTTATGACGAGACATGAAAGAGCCATCAATCATGGCAAGTAGATAAGGAAAGTCTACATTGCGGATGCCTCGAAAACGGATCACCACAAAGCTCTCATCTAAACTTGGAATGCCTTTGGCATTGAGTGGATTTGAAGTATCAACCGTAGGAACACGCTGAAAGTTAATATGCGTACGAGAAAACTGTGGCGTGATGTAGTTGAGGTAATCGTCCATTGAGCGAACAATTGAATCCATTACTGCTTCTCGTGAATGCCCACGATCACGCGTATCTCGAACGAATTTTTGAATCCATTCCAAGTTTACAATCGGCACCATACCTATCAGTAAATCGACGTGCTGCGATACATCAATATCACCATCCATGACACCACCATGCAGCCCTTCATAAAATAGAACATCGGTATTATCTGGAAGATCTTGCCATGGAGTAAAAGTGCCCGGCATTTGATTAAAAGGAACGGCTTCATCAAAGGTGTGAAGATAGCGGCGATATTGTCCTGTGCCATCTAAACCATATTGGCGGAAGAATTGTTCTAGAGCCGGAAAGTCATTCGCTTGAGGTCCAAAGTAGCTGATGTGCTTACCTTGTTCTTTGGCTTTACGGATCTCAACATCCATTTCAGGACGCGTAAATCGATGAAAGCTATCCCCTTCAAGCCATGATGCTTTGATATTCATCATGTTGAACATTTTACGAAAGGCTTCAGAAGTTGTTGTAGTGCCTGCTCCGGATGAACCGGTAACGGCGATAATTGGATGTTTTGCGGACATGACAAACCCTGTCTGTGATTCTTGGCATCAAAGCCTAATGGCCAAGATGTTATAACAGGGTTGCATTAAATGATACGTTATCGTTTGAAATTTGTGATTGATTGAAAATGATTATTCAAATTCATGATTGGTGAGATTAGGATTAAAACGGGCTTTGGTTTGAATATCGACCGTTTCATGTAATTCTGAAAAAACCACCATCGCTTCACCATTTTTTAGCAATACTTTTATTTGGTCTACTTTTTCTTGATGGCTTATCTCAATTTCACCGTAATCCGTTCCTTCACGAAGAACAAATTCGGAGATCAAATTTTCTAGTGTGTCTGGTGCAATGTCTTGCCAAGGAATGATCATACTGCTTATCTCATCCATTTAATGAATAGCCATGAGTGGCGTTGAAATTATAGAACGTGTTGGAACCACTGATTTACCGTCGTCTCTAACCAGAAGTTTGGTTTGGTTAATGAACCATTAATAAAACCAACGTGGCCACCATGCTCTGTCAGTTGATAGTGTACACAGTTAGGCAAGGGATGAGTAGGGATCACGGCTTCTGTCATGAATGGATCGTCTTTAGAGTGAATGATCCGAGTTGGAATGTCGATGTTTTCTAAAAACTGTAAACCGCTGCATTGTTGATAATAGTCTTGCGCATTTTCATAACCGTGCATTGGGGCTGTGAGTAAATTATCAAATTGCAGTAAATCAGGAATGGCAGCGATCATCTCTTTATTTAAGCCAACAATCGCCTTTCGGCTGCCATTGATTTTTTTTATGCTATTGGTTTTCAATGAGCGTAATAAGTAGCTCTGATAAATTCGTGAGAACCCTTGCTGAATACGCTCCGAGCACGCACTTAAATCAAGAGGGGCTGAGATAACCGTTGCGGCATTGAGTAAGGTGTTAGTACGATATTTGGCGAGATAATTAACCAACATATTGCCACCAAGAGAGATCCCAGTTGCGACTTTGGTTCGTTCAGGGAAACGGTTATCAAGCATTTGGATAAAGAAGCGTGCGTCTTCGGTTTCACCAGAATGATAGGCTCTGGCTAAACGGTTTGGTACATCACTGCATCCTCGAAAGTGCATCATGACACCAAGCCAGCCTTGTTGTTTAGCGGCCGCGAGTAACCCATTTGCATACGGGCTTTCGAAACTGCCTTCTAATCCATGAAACAAGATGAAGAGTGGTTTATTCCCTGCTTTATTTGGGTTTTCACTCCATGCAAGATCAACAAAATCCCCATCAGGTAATTCAAGACGCTGCCAATAGGCATTAAACAGTGGATTTCTGCGTATCAATCGTGGCAGAAGCGTTTGAATATGAGCGTTGGATAAGCCCTGTGCTGGTGTGAAAGTGTCAAGCATCTTTAGTTACCTAGTCGTGATGTGAATTCTAGCGAAAGAAGCAGGGAGCTTGCGTTTAATCTTGAGCAGTAATCGCTTAATAAGCTCGGTGACTTCTCTGTTGTTTTTACTTGTAATGGAATACGTAATAACGCGGTGATGAGATCGTTTTGTTGTTGTTTTTCTATTTGAAGTTCAAACCGTAATGCGTCTTGATAGAGGGTTGGATCTTGAGCTTTTTTGATTTTTTTTCTTAACTGCCGATAGGTTTGAAGCAGTTCGTCACTTTGGCTAAGTGACACTTCAAGACACGAAAAGTGAGAGGGTGAAAAGTAGATATTAAATGAATCGAGCCAAGTAAGCAGCAAAGCAAGATTAACGTTACCATGATGCTTATCTTGCAGTTCTAATGCGGCTTGTTGTACGCCCTGTTTCTTGTAGTGAGAGAGCGAGAAAGACCAAAAGGCTTCACTGGTCAGTAAAGCCTTTTGTGATGTACTGATAGACGTATTACAGCTGAGCGGCATTCTCTTTTTCTTCAATTTGCTCTTGAAGATCCATCCATTCCATCTCGACTTCTTCAAGCTCTGATTTCGCAGAGGCTTGAATGGCTAGTACTTCGGTTAAGCGTTTTTTGTTTTCAGCTTCATATAAAGACACATCACCTAACTCGGCTTCGGCTTGGCTTAATGCTTCGTTCAGTGTATCCATTTTCTTTTCAAGCTTAGTGACTTCTTTACGCAATGGTGCAATTTGTTTTCTGAACTCCGCTTCTTTACGTTTCTGCTCTTTTTTATCAGCGGCGCTTAAGCTGGTTGAAGTGCTTGGGCTGTCCTGTTTATCTTGTTGAAGTTGTTCTTTACGCTCGTTTTTGTTTTGCTCTGTTAGCCACTTGTAGTAATCGGTTAAGTCACCATCAAAAGGGACGACTTGGCGATCATGAACTAAGTACAGATCATCTGTGGTTGCACGAAGTAGGTATCTGTCGTGGCTGACGATAACCATTGCACCTTCAAAGGTTTGCAATGCCATGGTTAGCGCTTGGCGCATATCCAAATCAAGGTGGTTGGTCGGTTCATCGAGTAGCAACATGTTTGGTTTTTGCCATACAACAAGTGCTAATACTAAACGTGCTTTTTCGCCACCAGAGAAAGGCCCAATTTTATCGAGCGCTTTTTCACCTTGAAAACCAAAGCTGCCTAAGTAATCACGCAGTTGTTGCTCTGTATGATTTGGGGCAATCTGCATTAGGTGCTGTAGTGGTGTCTCTTCTACGTGTAGAGTTTCTAATTGATGCTGTGCAAAGTAGCCAATTTTTACACCTTGAGAATAGCTAAATACGCCACTTTGTGGAGCTAACTCTCCAGAGAGTAATTTAATTAGTGTTGATTTACCGGCACCATTTCGACCCAGTAGACCAATACGGCTACCCGGAACAAGGTTTAAACGAATTTGTTCTAGAATGGTGTTGTTTTCATAACCAGCACTCACTTCATCCATCATTAGAATTGGGTTTGGTAGTGCATCTGGTTCTCTAAAGTTAAAGCTGAATGGGTTGTCTAACTGTGCTGGTAGCACTTTTTCCATTTTCTCTAATGCTTTAATACGGCTTTGTGCTTGGCGCGCTTTTGACGCTTTATAACGGAAGCGGTCAATGTATGACTGCATATGCGACATGTTCTTTTGTTGCTTTTGGTATTTAGCTTGTTGTAGTACCAGTTTCTCAGCACGTTGCACTTCAAATGACGAGTAGTTACCTGTGTATTCATTTAATTGTTGGTTCTCAACATGAATAATACGGTTGATAACAGGATCAAGAAAATCACGGTCATGAGAAATCAACATTAAGGTGCCAGGGTAGTTTTGTAGCCAACGCTCTAGCCACATTACGGCATCTAAATCTAAGTGGTTGGTCGGTTCATCGAGTAGCAATAGATCTGATCGACAAATTAGGGCTTGCGCTAAGTTTAAACGCATACGCCAACCACCAGAGAATTGAGTTAGATTCCATTCCATCTGTTGCTGTGAAAAGCCTAAACCGTTTAACAACTCTGCCGCACGAGAATTAATGGTATAGCCGCCAACGGTTTCTATTTTTCCGTGCAGCTCAGCCACTAGGGTGCCGTTGTCTGCTTCTTCGGCTTTTGCCAGTTGTGTTTCTAAACCACGAAACTCACGATCACCATCGATAACGTAATCAATCGCTTTGCGCTCTAAAGCTGGTGTTTCTTGAGCTACCCACGCCATTTCCCAGTTATGAGGAACACGGTTTGAACCGGCATCGACACTTAACTCGCCCTTGATGAGAGCAAAAAGAGTGGATTTACCACAGCCATTTTTTCCAACTAAACCGACTTTGTCACCTGGGTGAATGGTGGCAGAGGCTTGTTCTAATAAGGGCTTTCCGCCACGAAGTAATTGAATGTCTGAAAACGTAATCATGCTGTGGTGTGCTTCTCTTTGTTGGAAAAATAGTGAATACGAGGAGCATAGTAGGCGTAAGCGTGAAGATTGTCGATATAGAAATAGTCTGTATGATGGAGTAAAAGCCCCATTTAAAATAATAAGAAGAGACGTCTAAAAAGGAATTTATGACTCAGTTACCTAGAATATTAGTGATCCTCGCTCATCCTGATCCAGAACACTCGGTTGCCAATAAGGCGATCCTATCCGCTTATCATGATTTATCCCATGTCACCGTGCATGATCTCTATGCGCATTACCCTGAATTCTTTATTGATGTTATCTATGAGCATGAGCTTCTTGCCCAACATGACATTATCGTATTTCAACACCCACTGTATCTTTACTCATGTCCTGCTTTACTTAAGGAGTGGATGGATTGCGTATTAGGGAAAGGGTTTGCTTATGGTAATGGCAGTGCTTTAAAAGGAAAACAGTGGCGCAGTGTGATTACCGCAGGAGGCATTGAAGAGGCGTTCTCTGAGACGGGTTATAATCAACATACGATGGATGAGATTTTAATTCCTTTTAAGATCACTGCTGCTTTATGTCAGATGGAGTGGTTGACGCCGTCTGTTCAATATTGGGCTCGAAAAATCACAATTGAAAAGCGTCAGCAGTTTATTGATGACTATCGAGCGTGGTTATTGAACCCCAAAGGAGGCATTTAATGGCAGGAGAGTGGTTACATACGAGTTCGATTTTCTTAGCTGCTGCCGTGGTTACAGTACCTTTAGCGCAGCGATTTGGTTTGGGTGCCGTGTTGGGGTACCTGTTAGCCGGTATTGCCATTGGCCCATGGGGATTACAGTTAATTTCTGATGTGGATGCGATTTTGCACTTTTCAGAATTTGGGGTGGTGTTGCTGCTCTTTTTGATTGGTTTAGAGTTAAACCCAAATAAATTATGGAAGATGCGAAAACCCATTATTGGTTTGGGTGGTAGCCAAGTGGTGGTGACCTCTTGTGTTATTACCGCCGCGATGATGTTTTACGGTCTGGCTTGGCAGGTGAGTGTGGTGATAGGTATGGGCTTAGCCTTGTCCTCTACCGCGATAGCTTTGCGAGTGATTGAAGAGAGAAAATTATCGGCATCAGAAAGTGGTCAATCGGGCTTTGCCGTATTGTTATTCCAAGATATTGCGGTGATCCCAATGCTTGCTGTGTTGCCTGTGTTAGCAGGAGGAGCGAGCGGTAACTGGATGGATGGCTTGTGGATACTGGCTGGCGTTATTGGTATTTTTACGTTAGGCCATTTCTTATTAAGACCACTGTTTAGCTATGTTGTGAAAAGTGGTGCGAGAGAGTTATTTACCGTAGCAGCCTTATTATTGGTCATTGGCGTTTCTGCTGCAATGAAGCAACTTGGTTTATCAATGGCGCTTGGGGCTTTTCTTGCTGGGGTACTATTGGCGGAAAGTGAGTTTCGTCATGAGTTAGAAGTGGCGATTGAACCCTTTAAAGGTTTATTACTTGGGTTGTTCTTTATTGCGGTTGGGATGTCGGTTAACTTAGGCTTATTACTGCAATACCCATTTGAAATACTGGCTGCTGTGATGATATTGGTGTCATCAAAAGGGTTTCTACTTTATGGCCTAGCTCGATTATTTGGTACGCAAGCGAAAGCTCGTAGTCAGATGGCGATGATTTTAAGTCAAGGTGGTGAGTTTGCGTTTGTGCTATTTACGGCTGCGCAAATGGAAGGGCTATTAAGTAGAGAATTGACGGCATTTCTATTAGTTGTAGTGAGCTTGTCGATGATGACGACGCCATTATTACTCATCGCTCAAGATAAATGGTTTACGAGAACATTGAATAGCGAAGACGAAATGCCGCAGTCGGATTTTACTCATGCGACTCAGCCAAAAGTGATTATTGCGGGCTTTGGTCGATTTGGTCAGATTGTTGGACGTTTACTGTTTGCGAATAAAATTAAATTGACCATTTTAGAGAGTGACCCAAGCCAAATACGACTATTAAGAAAGTTTGGCTATAAGGTGTATTACGGCGATGCGACGCAAGTAGAGTTATTACGAGCAGCGGGTGCCGAAAAAGCCGAAGCGATTGTGGTTTGTAAGACGGATCCGCAAAAAGTAATGGAAATTGTGGCGTTGTGTAAACAGCATTTCCCTCATTTGAAAATCTTAGCGCGAGCGCGAAGTCGAGTTGAAGCGTATGAGTTGTTAAATCAAGGGGTGGATCACTTTTCACGAGAAACTTTTTATGGAGCCCTTGATTTAGGCCGACAAACCCTCACATCTTTGGGTATGCACCCTTATCAAGCAAAGCGCGCAGAATCTCATTTTAAAAAGTTAGATGTTGCTATGCTAAAAGAATTGTTACCATTGCACTCAGACGACAAGGTGCTGGCTTCTAAAGCGAAAGCGGCTCGAATAGAGTTGGAAGAGATTTTTGGTTTAGAGATGGAAAGCGAACGATCAAATCAGAACGATTGGGATTAATACCAACGTTGACTAAGATTGGTCCTATTAGCACAAGGATAATAACCGTGAAAAAACGATTTATTGCAGGTGCGGTTTGCCCATCATGCAGTACGACTGATACGCTACGTTGGTGGCAAGAAAGTAATATTGAACATGTTGAATGCGTGGAGTGCGGCCATGTGGATCGCAAAGCCCCAAAGTCGATAGAACAAACCAAACACGCGCAAGATGAAGTTATTGGTGTTTTTAAACCTGAATAACGGTATCTTAGCGGAAAATGAATACCATCCATTAATGCCAAGTGCATCCGGAGTTAAAATGAAAATTGAAAAGAACGTTGTAGTTAGCCTTGCTTACCAAGTTAAAACGGAAGAAGGTGTTGTTGTTGATCAATCAACGGTTGAAGCACCACTAGATTACCTACATGGTCACAACAACCTAATCGTTGGTCTTGAAAAAGCGCTTGAAGGTAAAGTTGAAGGCGACAAATTCAGCATCACTGTAACTCCTGAAGATGCATACGGCGAGCACATGGATGAGATGGTTCAACGTGTTCCTGCTAACGTTTTCCAAGGTGTTGATCAAATCGAAGTTGGCATGCGTTTCCTTGCTGATACAGACCAAGGCCCTATCCCTGTAGAAGTAACTGAAGTTGATGGCGACGAAGTTGTTGTTGATGGTAACCACATGCTTGCTGGCCAAACGCTAGATTTTGATGTTGAAGTAGTAGCACTACGTGCAGCAACTGAAGAAGAAGCGGCTCACGGTCACATCCACCAAGAAGGCGGCTGTGGTGGTCACGATCATGATCACGAAGGTGGTTGTTGTGGTGGCGAAGGCCATTCTCACGATCATGAGCACGAAGAAGAGCACGTATGTTGTGGTAAAGGCAACTGCGCTAAGTAATCTTAAGAGCAGGGCGCTTCGCTTGAAGACGCTACGCTAAAGGGCGGACTTCGTCCTTAAGAATTGAGAAGACCACAGGTGTTGAGCCTGTGGTCTTTTTTGTTTTAAGAGAGTTCAGGTTTCAGCGGGATCGCTTTTGACTTTAGCTCCTCCCCCTTACTAAGGGGGAGGCTGGGAGGGGGTCAAGAACTCACAGCGTATAAATCAAGTTAATTATGAGCTCCATTTTACCTTCATCGAAATAACCCCTCCCTAACCCTCCCCTTATTAAGGGGAGGGAACAGTGTATTACTCGCTGTAATTACAGCGATCACTTTGTTTATGCTCTTCTCAAGGCGAAGCCGTCTTAAGCGTAACGCCCTTTAGCAACTTGTTGCGTCCTGCTCTTCCTGAAATCTACTCTTAGTAATGCGGTGGTGGTGTCTCTTCTGACGCATCCGCCATATTCGATGAATCCATCGTCTTCATCTTACCGACCATGAACTTCATTTGAACTTGCATATTCGTGATCAGCAATTGTTGTTGTGATAAGGCATCGTTTAACTCATCAATGGTTTGTTCTTGGAATGCCATTTTGTATTCTAAATCACTGATCTTATCTTCTAATTCTTTAATATCTGTCGTCATTATTCTATCAACCAAGCTTGAGCTATTCCGGCTGAAGTAGCAGAAACGACTCGTTGTTTTTTATCAATGGCGACATCATACACTACCGCTGTTGGTGGACGTGCATCTTTTAATGGTTCAGAGCGCCATTGTTCTTGCTTCTTACCTGATAAAGTGTCCCATAACATGACACTACCAGAGGGAGAGCCTGTCATTAAATAATGGCCATCGTCACTAAAACGAGCACTAGAGAAGACTTGTTGGCGTGCAAAGGTACGTAGCTTAGATATTTTCTCACCCGTTTTTAAATTCCAGATAAAGGCTTCATTTCCACCATCTGCAGTTAAGGCGTATTTTCCATCTCGCTGTAGTGCGAGGCGATTTACGCGTTTCTCATGCTCAAAGGCATGTAATATCTGACCTGTTTGCGTATCCCAAAAATAAGCAAAATGGTCATTACCACCTGATAAAGCAAATTTCCCATTAGCTGAGAGAGCAACAGAATTGACCTTTTCTCTATGAGCTAGGAACTCCAAACGGCGGCCAGTAGCTAAATCGATATAGATAGCCTTGCCATTGGATAAGCCAAGCAATACTTGTTGGCCATTACTTGCAATATCAATATCTCGAATAATGCCGTCTGAGATAGACCATAACCCTTCAGAAATGCCCATACCTAAATCCCAAACAGCAAAATTGGTTTGTGTTGCGGTAACCGCAAAGCGAGAATTATCGGAAATGGTAATATGAGAAACCGTAGAATCATGCTGATCTTGAGCGCCAAAATAGGTAAGCTCTTTATTATCAACTAAGTCCCAAAAGTGTAATCCGCTTTTCGTTTCACTGTCAGTGTTAATGGCATTAGAGCCTTTTTTTACGAAGAACAGCCCGAAACGAGCGTCGCGGCTTAACGCGAAACTTGTCGTACCTTGGGTGGCAACTTCCCAGCGCTGTTGGTCTGAATTGCTAAAGAAACAGCCTGATAATGTCAGCGTAATGACAAAAATTGCTATGTATTGAGATATAGCGCGCATCAAATTGAACTACTCGTTTGTAATGTGTCTATAACTACTAGTATATTGTGCTGAAGTATATTTCTCACCTTTATCTAAAGAATTGAATAAAAAATTGAGGCAAGACCTCAAATAATCGGAGTTTTGAAATGAAATCTATCTTTAAAGTATCGTTACTTGCTGCAACTGTTGCCTTTGTTGTTGGTTGTCAAAAAGAAGAAGCACCAAAAGCAGAAGCAACTACCTTACCTGCAAAAATTGAAGCGTCAGCAGAAGGTGTAACTGCATCAACGTTCGCATCTGATGATGAAAAAGCAGGTTATGCAATCGGTGCATCACTGGCTAAATACCTAAACTCGAACTTAGAAAAGCAAACAGAACTTGGCTTAGACCTTAAGAAAGCAGATGTACTTGCTGGTGTTACTGATGTGTTTAATGGCAAAGAACGCCTAACAGACGAAGAAATTCAGGTAGCTCTTCAAAATCTAGATCAGCGTGTTGCTGAGATTGCACAGCAAAAAATGGCGGCTGAGTCTGAAGCAAATATCAAAGCGGGTACAGAATACCAAGAGAAATTTGCAAAAGAAGATGGTGTAATGAAGACGGATTCAGGTCTTCTATATCAAGTAATTACACCAGCTGAAGGTCCTAAACCTAAAGATACTGATACGGTAGTTGTTCATTACTCAGGTACACTAATCGACGGCACTAAGTTTGATAGCTCTTACGATCGTAACCAACCAGCGACATTCCCACTGAATGCAGTAATTCCTGGTTGGACTGAAGGTGTTCAGCTTATGAATGTTGGTTCTAAGTACAAGTTTGTGATTCCTGCTGAATTAGGTTACGGCGCACAAGGTAATCAAGCTATCCCTGCAAACTCTACATTGGTATTTGATGTTGAGTTGCTTGAGATTAAAGATGCTGCAAAACCAGCAAAATAATTATCTCTAGAATTAAATAATCTAAACTTTGTTTTAGATCACTGAATTAGCCCCGGCACTTGCTGGGGTTTTTTATTTTCATGCAAATATTCTGATAAACTTGATGTAATTATTTTAAGTCGTAAGTCTTAGCAAGTAATGTTAAGTCGACAATTTTACGTTGGTAGATTATGAATATTGAAAATATCGCAGAAGAGAGTCTATCTGAGGTGGTGTCATTTACTGAATTTGATCATCATATTCTGCGCTCTTACGAAGCCGTTGTTGATGGCATTGCGAGTTTAATTGGTAGTTATTGCGAAATCGTTTTGCATTCACTTGAAGACATCAATAAATCTGCGATTCGAATTGCTAACGGAGAAAATACAGGTCGTAAAGTGGGTTCACCTATCACTGATTTAGCGCTACAAATGCTTAAAGATATTGAGCGTTCTAAGCGTAATTTTTCTCGCTCTTACTTCACTCGTGCTAAGGGTGGTGTATTGATGAAGTCGATTACGGTTGCTATCCGTAATGGCGATGATCGAATTATTGGCTTGCTTTGTATCAATATCAACCTTGATGCACCTTTCTCTCAAGTACTGCATTCATTCATGCCGAGTGAAGAAGCGAATGAAGCCGCTTCAAGCGTAAACTTTGCCAGTGATGTTGATGAGTTAGTCGATCAAACCGTAAAACGTACCATTGATGAAATTAATGCCGATAAAGAAGTCGGTAATAACGCGAAGAATAAACAGATTGTTATGGATTTATATGACAAAGGTATTTTTGATATTAAAGATGCGATTAACCGCGTTGCTGATCAACTAAATATATCTAAACATACGGTCTATCTTTATATTCGCCAAAGAAAAACAGAGGATGGCGAAAAGTGAGTTTGCGTTATGGATTAGTTGTTAATGGTTCAGCTTATGGAACTCAAGCTTCTAGACAGGCCTTTCAGTTTGCACAAGCCTTGATCGAGCAAGGTGAGATTTTAGAAAAAGTCTTTTTTTACCAAGATGGTGTGCTTAATGCTTCCTCTTTGATTTTACCGGCTAATGATGAATTCGATATTACTAAGGCGTGGCAAGCTCTGGCTAAAGCACATAATGTCGAGTTAGAAACGTGTGTTGCAGCAGCATTGCGTCGTGGTGTCATTGGTTACGAAGAAGCGGAACAAAATAAAGTTGAGCAGCATAATTTGGCTTCTGGGTTTAAACAGGCTGGATTAGGTGGATTAGCAACAGCATTATTAACGTTTGATCGCGTTATTCAATTTTAATTCTTCATGTTCAACAGAGTAGGTTAGTAATGAATCGAATTGGATTTGTATTCCAAAGTTCACCGCACTCCACGACAAAAGGCAGAGAGGGGTTAGATGCCATTCTTGCTGCGTCAGCATACAGTGAAGACATTCATATTTTCTTTATTGGCGATGGTGTATTGCAACTGCTTGAAAATCAGCAACCAGAACAAATATTATCTCGTGATTATATCTCTGGATTTAAAATGTTAGCGCTGTACGATCTAGAAGAAATCTTTGTGTGTCAAACTGCGTTATCAAATCGTGGATTACAGGCAAATAATCTAAACATTGATGTTGATGTTATTCCAAATCAACAGATTAATGAGAAGTTAGCGCAATGCGCTCAAGTAATGGTGTTTTAAATTATGCTGCATATCTTAACTAATACAGATAATTTACAAGCACTTTATCGTAAAGAATTGCCGGTAAATGTAGAGCAGGATGTATTTTTATTAACACAAGACTGCGTTTATGCAGGCATGTTGGATCATAAAGATCATTTAATGATCCTGTCTCTTAAGCAATGCTATTTTTTACAAGAAGATATGGAGGCAAGAGGTTTGAAAAGCTTAATTAGTGATAATATTCAACTGGTTAACTATTCTTCTTTTGTCTCTCTTACCCAAGAATATTCCCCTGTGGTGACTTGGTAATTCGGGGCTATGAGCAAGAAAGCAAAATTATTTTTAAATTGTTTATTAATAGTGCTGTATATTTCTTGACACATATCACGTTCAGCCTTAGAATTTCGCGTCCCTATTTCCATAGGGATATAGATTTTTCAAAAGTTTTCGAACCTCTAATCAGGAGCTATTTTAATGGCAACTATTAACCAGTTGGTACGCAAGCCACGTGCAAAGCAAGTTGTTAAAAGCAACGTGCCTGCGCTAGAAGCGTGTCCACAAAAACGTGGTGTATGTACTCGCGTATATACTACTACTCCAAAAAAACCGAACTCAGCTTTACGTAAAGTATGTCGTGTTCGTCTAACTAACGGCTTTGAAGTTACTTCATACATCGGCGGTGAAGGTCACAACCTTCAAGAGCACTCAGTTGTTCTTATCCGTGGTGGTCGTGTTAAAGATTTACCAGGTGTGCGTTACCACACTGTTCGTGGTGCACTTGACTGTGCAGGCGTAAACGACCGTAAGAAAGGTCGTTCTAAGTACGGTGTGAAACGTCCTAAGTCTTAATGGAATCCGTTAAGTAAGGCCAAACACTAAATATTTGTAATTTGAAGAAACTGAAAAGTTTTGGATAACCTGAAGACAACAACGGAGAAATTCCATGCCACGTCGTCGCGTAATAGGCCAACGTAAGATCCTTCCAGATCCTAAGTTCAAATCTGAGCTGTTGGCAAAATTTGTAAACATCGTAATGGTTGACGGTAAGAAATCAACTGCTGAAAAAATCGTTTACGGTGCACTAGAATTAATGGCTGAGAAATCTGGTAAAGATCACTTAGCTGTATTCGAAGAAGCTCTTGAAAATGTTCGTCCATCGGTGGAAGTTAAATCTCGCCGTGTGGGTGGTTCAACTTACCAAGTTCCTGTAGAAGTACGTCCGGTTCGCCGTAACGCACTTGCTATGCGTTGGATGGTTGATGCTGCGCGTAAGCGTGGTGAAAAATCTATGGCTCAACGTCTTGCTAACGAAATGTTAGACGCGTCTGAGAACAAAGGTACTGCGGTTAAGAAACGTGAAGACGTTCACCGTATGGCTGATGCTAACAAAGCATTCGCTCATTACCGCTGGTAATACCGAAGGTGCAGCAGTCCTTGCTGCACCTTACTTCTTTATTTCCCATTTAGTAATACACTTAGCCATTATCGCTATTTCAATGCATATGCGTTGGGAAATAGCAATAATCCCTAAGATAAGAGGATACAACCGTGGCTCGAAATACACCTATTGAGCGCTACCGTAATATCGGTATCTGTGCTCACGTAGATGCAGGTAAAACTACAACTACTGAGCGTATTCTGTTCTATACTGGCCTTTCTCATAAAATCGGCGAAGTTCACGATGGTGCTGCTACCATGGATTGGATGGAGCAAGAGCAAGAGCGTGGTATCACAATTACCTCTGCAGCAACTACGACTTTCTGGCGTGGTATGGATGCACAATTCCAAGATCACCGTATTAACATCATCGATACTCCTGGACACGTTGACTTCACTATCGAAGTAGAGCGTTCTTTGCGTGTGCTTGATGGCGCTGTTGTTGTGTTCTGTGGCTCATCAGGTGTTGAACCTCAATCTGAAACTGTATGGCGTCAAGCGAACAAATACGGCGTTCCTCGTATCGTGTTTGTTAATAAGATGGACCGTGCAGGTGCGGATTTCTTACGTGTTGTAGACCAAATTAAAAACCGTCTTGGTGCAAATCCTGTTCCTATCCAATTAAATATTGGTGCAGAAGATGATTTCAGAGGTGTTATTGACCTTATCAAGATGAAGACCATTAACTGGAATGAAGCAGATCAAGGCATGACCTTCTCTTATGAAGAGATCCCAGCCGATATGCTTGAGCTTGCAGATGAATGGCGTCAAAATCTAGTTGAAGCAGCGGCTGAAGCCTCTGAAGAGCTGATGGACAAATACCTTGAAGGTGAAGAGCTGTCAGAACAAGAGATCAAAGAGGCACTACGTACTCGTACATTAAATAACGAGATCGTATTGGCAACGTGTGGTTCTGCATTTAAAAACAAAGGTGTTCAAGCGGTACTAGATGCTGTGATTGAATACTTACCTGCACCGATTGATGTTCCTGCAATCAAAGGTGTGGATGAGGATGATAATGAAGTTGAGCGTCACGCTGACGACAATGAACCATTCTCAGCGTTAGCATTTAAAATTGCGACAGACCCATTTGTTGGCTCACTAACCTTTATGCGTGTTTATTCTGGTGTTGTTAGTACTGGTGACGGTGTTTATAACTCAGTAAAACAAAAGCGTGAACGTTTTGGGCGTATCGTTCAGCTTCATGCTAATAAGCGTGAAGAAGTGAAAGAAATACGTGCGGGCGATATTGCAGCAGCGATTGGCTTAAAAGACGTAACAACAGGTGACACTCTGTGTGATCAAAATGCAAAAGTGATTCTTGAGCGTATGGAATTCCCAGAACCGGTAATTCAAATTGCAGTAGAACCAAGAACACTTGCAGATCAAGAAAAAATGGGCATCGCACTAGGTAAACTAGCGGCAGAAGATCCATCTTTTAAAGTAGAAACTGATGTCGAATCAGGTCAAACACTGATTTCTGGCATGGGTGAGCTACACTTAGATATTATCGTTGACCGTATGAAGCGTGAATTCAGTGTTGAATGTAACGTTGGTAAGCCTCAAGTGGCATACCGTGAAACTATCCGTGGTAGCGCGGAAGTGGAAGGTAAATTCGTACGTCAATCTGGTGGTCGCGGTCAATACGGTCACGTATGGCTGAAAATCGAACCATCAGAACCAGATGCTGGTTTCGTTTTTGTAGACGAAATTGTAGGTGGTGCCGTTCCTCGTGAATACATCAGCTCAGTAGCGAAAGGTATCGAAGAGCAAATGAATAACGGCGTGTTAGCAGGTTATCCTGTACTCGACGTTAAAGCGACGCTGTTTGATGGCTCATACCACGATGTTGACTCCAATGAAATGGCGTTCAAGATCGCGGGTTCAATGGCATTCAAGAAAGGTGCGCTTGAAGCACAACCTGTTATTCTTGAACCAATGATGAAAGTTGAAGTAACCACTCCAGAAGACTGGATGGGTGATGTTGTTGGTGACTTAAACCGTCGCCGCGGCATGATTGAAGGTATGGACGACGGCGTTGCTGGATTAAAAATAATCCGCGCTCAAGTTCCACTTTCTGAAATGTTCGGTTATGCAACATCTTTGCGTTCTGCGACTCAAGGTCGAGCGTCTTACTCTATGGAATTCGCCGAATATGGTGAAGTTTCTAAGAATGTTGCCGATAGAATCATCGCTGAACGCGGATAAAATACTCAATACCCTTGCGTCAAGAGCAATTGACGCATAAAATAGCAAATTCTGGCGCGCCTTATCACTGTTCGGTAGGGCGAATCATAACTAGGAAGGAACACGATCG
>NZ_JARACR010000022.1:0-71296 GCF_028765505.1 Aliivibrio sp. A6
TTTATCTTATCATTCAAAAAGTTGAACAAGAAGATTTAAATTGGAGCGACACACGAGGTTCGAACTCGTGACCTCAACCTTGGCAAGGTTGCGCTCTACCAGCTGAGCTAGTGTCGCATTCTGATAAGGAGTAGCTCCTCGTTCAGAGGCTGCGAATTATACGAGTAAAATGTGATGATGCAAGCGGATTTTAAAAAAAACGCGAGTTTTCTTTAAAATCCATCATTTTTAGCTCAACAATTCATCAGATGAAATTAAATTGTAAAAATATTTTGACGATAATACTTCAATTCAGCGATCGACTCTCTAATATCATCCAATGCTAAATGAGTACCTGACTTTTCAAAACCGTCTAATACTTCAGGCTTCCAACGGCGAGTTAACTCTTTAATTGTACTTACATCCACATAACGGTAATGAAAATACTCTTCCAGCTTAGGCATATGTTTGTATAAGAAACGACGATCTTGTCCGATACTGTTACCACAAATTGGTGACACACCTTTTGGTACCCATTGTTCAAGGAAAGCAATCGTCTCTTCAATCGCTGCCGCTTCATTATATTTACTTGCTTCTACACGAGCGACTAATCCACTGTTAGTATGTGTATTTGTGCACCAGTCATCCATCTTAGCCAATTCTTCTTCTGGCTGATGAATAGCAATAACAGGCCCTTCTGCTAAAATATTTAGCTGAGCATCAGTTACAATGGATGCGATTTCGATGATTTTATGTGTTTCAGGATCCAGCCCTGTCATCTCCAAATCAACCCAAATCAGGTTTTGATCATTAATTGCCATAGAGAATTGCCTATTTTGTAACTAAAAAGGGTATGATACTCGGGCCGATTTATCTTTCAACATAAAACTGAAAGCCAACCTTACAAGTGAAATAATTTCGTGGCAAAGAAAAAAAAGCTAACTAAAGGCCAAGTACGCCGAGTACGTTCTAATCAAAGCAAACGTATAGAAAAAATAAAAACCACTATCGAGTGGGATGAATCCTCGTTAGAAGCAGCTAAAGAAGGGTTAGTAATTACTCGCTTTGGTCAACATGCGGATATCGAAGATCCAGAAAGCAAAGAGATACATCGTTGTAATTTACGTCGAGGTATTGAAAGCTTAGTCTCAGGCGATCGTGTTATTTGGCGTCCAGGTACCGAAGTACTTGCAGGGATCTCTGGTGTTGTTGAAGCCGTTAAGCCACGCACATCAATACTCACTCGTCCAGATTATTATGACGGTATTAAACCCGTTGCAGCAAATGTTGACCAAATGGTCATTGTTTCTTCTATTCTTCCTGAACTGTCATTAAACATTATTGACCGTTACCTTATTGCGTCAGAAACATTGCATATAAAGCCGCTAATCGTACTAAACAAAGTCGATTTACTTTCTGAAAAAGAATTTACTGATGTTAAGCAACTTCTTAGTCTATATGAAGATATTGGCTATAAAGTAAAATACGTAAGTAAAGAATCAGGCTATGGCGTAGAAGAACTTGAAGCTGAGCTACGCGATCATATTAATATCTTTGTTGGTCAGTCAGGCGTTGGTAAATCAAGCTTAGTGAATGCATTAATGCCTGAACTTGAAATCATTGAAGGCGCAGTTTCTGAAAACTCAGGTCTTGGCCAACACACAACAACCGCAGCTCGTTTATATCATTTCCCTCATGGTGGTGATCTTATCGATTCTCCTGGGGTTCGTGAATTTGGCTTATGGCACCTAGAGAAAGAAGAAGTCACAGCGTCTTTCGTTGAGTTCAAAGGCTTTATTGGTGGCTGTAAGTTTAGAGACTGTAAACATAAAGATGATCCAGGCTGTATTCTTCAAGAAGCGGTAGCTAACGGAAAAATTTCCAAACTGCGCTTCGAAAGCTACCATCGAATTATTGAAAGTATGTCTGAGAACAAAGCCAATCGCCAATTCTCTCGCGGCAAAAAAGCCGATTAATAAACAAAGTAAAGATGTGGTAATATCCACATTAAGTGATCACTAGTAGGCAAATAACGTGTCAGATAATTTAAAAATTGGGTTACAATATTTAACCCCAAAACATGCACTTACTCGTTTGGCTGGCAAATTAGCATCAGCAAAAATGGGTTGGTTAACAACAGCGGTAATTAAGTGGTTCATTAAACAATACAAAGTTGACATGAACGAAGCTAAAAACCCAGATCCTAAAGCGTACTCTACGTTCAATAACTTCTTTGTTCGTGAATTAGAAGATGGCGCTCGCCCAATTGATGAAGACGCAAGCGTTATTTCTCATCCAGCGGACGCGTGTGTAAGTCAATTTGGCCCAATTACAGATGGTCAATTAGTTCAAGCTAAAGGTCATGTATATTCAGCTCAAGAGCTATTAGGTGGCGACGCTGATCTTGCTGAAGAATTTATGGGTGGCGAATTTGCAACTCTGTATTTATCACCAAGTGACTACCACCGTGTTCACATGCCTTGTGATGCAACACTACGTAAAATGATTTACGTTCCTGGTGATCTTTTCTCTGTAAACCCATTAACCGCAGAAAACGTACCAAATCTATTTGCTCGTAATGAGCGTGTAGTGTGTATTTTTGATACTGAGTTTGGCCCTATGGCTCAAGTTCTTGTTGGTGCAACCATCGTTGGTAGCATTGAAACAACATGGGCAGAGACGGTAACACCACCGACAGGTCCTGCAGTTAAAACATGGCATTACCCACTTTCTGGCGACGATATGATTTGCTTTAAGAAAGGTGAAGAGATGGGTCGCTTTAAATTAGGTTCAACAGTTATTAACTTATTTGCACCTAACTCAATTAAGTTTGATGCATCAATGGAAAATGGCGTTCCAACTCGTATGGGCACTCCATTTGCACATATTGCAAAATAAGTAATTTACTTAAAATAAAGCAAAAATAGCGAACCTTGTGTTCGCTATTTTTTTAAGTTCAGATAATCTAAAACTCATGACTAGTAATAATCAATGGAATGACAATGGGATATGAATGGTTAGCGCTTGGTGCCGCTTGTTTATGGGCACTATCAAGTATGATATCTGTCGCTCCTGCTCGCCACCTTGGTGCATTCGCTTATAGCCGCTGGCGTATGGGCTGCGTAACAATAATGCTCTCCACTCTCGCTTGGTTTACAGGCGGCTGGCTCTCTATTGATTCTTCTCACCTTTATCCAATGATGCTTTCTGGTTTGATAGGCATTTTCATTGGAGATACGGCCTTATTTGCCTGCTTCAATCGCATGGGACCTAGACAAGCTGGGTTACTCTTCTCATGCCATGCTCTATTTTCAGCTATCCTTGGTTACTGGCTATTTAATGAAACCTTACAAGGTTGGGAGCTAGTTGGTGCTATTTCAGTTTTCTCTGGCGTCTCAATTGCGATTTTCTTTGGTAAAAAAACAGACAATCAAGGGACATGGGATGAAGTCAAAGGCAATATTTGGATAGCCATATTTCTAGGGTTACTTGCTGCTTTTTGCCAAGCGCTTGGAGGGGTAATAGCAAAACCGGTGATGTTAACCAGTGCTGATCCGATTGCTGCATCAGCGATTCGAATGGCGTCAGCATTTGGTGCTCATAGTTTACTAAGAATGACTAATTTCCCTCTGGCACGACCAATTACGCCAATTAATGCACGTATTTTAGGTATTGTCGCATTGAATGGGTTTCTTGCTATGACTGTCGGTATGACGTTAATTTTATATGCTCTACAAAAAGGCAATGTAGGTATGGTAGCCCTGCTTTCTTCAACCACACCAATCATGATCTTACCTTTATTGTGGCTATACACAAAAAAAGCACCAAACCGTTTTGCTTGGTTAGGTGCTTTTTTAGCGGTCATTGGTACTGGATTAATCGTTAGCTAATTGAACGTAAAAATAACTAGGCTCTATCAAAAGGAAAAGCCATCACTTGATCGATGTGCTTTTCTCCCATAGCCAACATAATAAGACGATCGATACCTAGAGCAACACCAGCACAATCAGGAAGGCCTGCTTCTAGTGCCGCAATCAAATGATAGTCAATGGGTTGTTCAATTAATCCCATCGATTTACGTTTCGCATTGTCTTCTTCAAAACGAGCAAGTTGTTCTTTTGCATTATCCAATTCATGGAAACCATTCGCTAGTTCAATGCCTTTAAAGTACACCTCAAAACGTTCAGCCACTCTCTGATCCGTAGGATTAATCTTAGCAAGTGCAGCTTGAGAGGCTGGGAAGTCATAAACAAAAGCAGGAACCTCTAAGCCTATTTTCTCTTCAACCCCCATGCTAAATAGCAGCTGCAGTAATGTATCTCTATCTTCTTCAATATCCGCAATATCTGATAAGCCTAGAGGAGCGGCAACCGCTCTTAATTCATCCATAGATGATTCTAAAGGGCAAATACCAAGCACTTTAATAAAGGCTTCCTGATATGTCATACGCTCTGAATCATGACACTTTAACACCAACATCAGAAGCTCATTCATTTCATCCATTAGCTGATGATGATCAAAGCTTGGGCGATACCATTCCAACATCGTAAATTCAGGGTTATGGAAACGCCCGGCTTCTTCATTACGAAATGCTTTATTAATTTGGTAAATCGCACCACTGCCAGCCGCTAATAATCGCTTCATATGAAATTCAGGGCTAGTCATAAAATACAAATGCGCGCCATCGGCATAGCCAGGTCCAACAAAATCAGTTTGAAAGGTATGAAGATGCACATCTGTAACAGTGGCATGACTCATTGCAGGGGTATCTACTTCCATCACTTTTCGCTCAGAAAAGAACAAACGAATAGAAGTCATAATCTCAGCACGTTGCTGTAATTGCTCAATTGATGCACTTGGCATCCAATTTTGACTAGTCATAATCTTATACATTAGAAAAACTTATCCAAAATGATACCTGATAACCCACTTTAAGGTTACCTATTTTTTAACTTTATAAATACCCTTACCCATCAAGGGGATACGAGACCGATAAGAATCATTATCACTTACAAAGCAACAACTTAACTACAAATAGCAGCGAATATTAACAGCTTTAACTAGTTGACGGAGATCACATTATTTACAACAAACCACCCCATTAGTGGTACTTGCACGACAAAACTTTATCCATATCAATTTTTATTACAAAAGCTCACATAGAATAGGCATCAGAATTTTTAAGTTTTATTTGCTCTTTATTTGTCACACGAGCAGGCTAGATTCTCATAATTAATCACATTTAGGTGGTTAATTTAATTTTTTATCTTTTATCCCGGAGAATAACTGTGAAAACGATAACCACAGATATTGCAGTGATCGGCGCGGGCGGTGCAGGTCTACGTACTGCCATTGCAGCAGCAGAAGCGAACCCAGAGCTAGAAATTGCTCTAATCTCAAAAGTTTACCCAATGCGTTCGCACACTGTTGCCGCGGAAGGTGGGTCAGCAGCCGTGACCAAGGAAGAAGATACACTAGACAATCACTTCAACGATACTGTTGGCGGTGGTGATTGGCTGTGTGAACAGGATGTTGTTGAATACTTTGTAAAAAATGCATACCGCGAGATGACTCAATTAGAACAATGGGGTTGTCCTTGGAGCCGTAAAGAAAATGGCGAAGTAAACGTTCGTCGTTTTGGTGGTATGAAAGTTGAGCGTACATGGTTTGCTGCCGATAAGACTGGCTTCCATATGCTTCACACCCTATTCCAAACTTCAATGAAATACCCTCAAATCAACCGTTTTGATGAGTACTTTGTTGTTGATATTTTAGTTGAAGATGGTCAAGTTCAAGGTCTGATTGCTATTCATATGGCTGAAGGCGAACTTATTTGTATTAAAGCAAAATCTGTTGTTCTTGCAACGGGTGGCGCAGGTCGTGTTTACCACTGTAATACCAATGGCGGTATCGTTACTGGTGATGGTATGGCTATGGCATTCCGTCACGGTGTTCCACTGCGTGATATGGAATTTGTTCAATACCACCCAACGGGCCTACCTGGCACAGGCATCCTGATGACTGAAGGTTGTCGTGGTGAAGGCGGTATCATCGTAAACAAAAATGGTTACCGTTATCTACAAGATTACGGCATGGGTCCTGAGACTCCTGTTGGTGAGCCTAAGAACAAGTACATGGAGCTGGGTCCTCGTGACAAAGTTTCTCAAGCGTTCTGGCACGAACAACAAAAAGGCAACACTATCAAACACCCTCTTGGTGATGTAGTGCATTTGGATCTTCGTCACCTAGGTGAAGAGTACCTAAATGAACGTCTACCGTTTATCTGTGAGCTTTCAAAAGCCTACGTTAACGTTGATCCAGCAAAAGAGCCAATTCCAATTCGTCCTACTGTTCACTACACCATGGGTGGTATTGAAACGGATAAGAACAACGAAACAAACATCAAAGGTCTATTTGCTGTTGGTGAATGTTCTTCTGTTGGTCTTCACGGTGCAAACCGTCTGGGTTCAAACTCACTTGCTGAGTTAGTTGTATTTGGTCGCCTTGCAGGTGAAAAAGCCGCTGAGCGTGCTGCTGAATTCACAACTTGGAATGACGATGCTATCAAAGCACAAATTGAAGAAGTACAAGGCCGTATTGATGCATTACTAGCTCAAGAAGGCGATGAAAACTGGTCTGATATCCGTACGGAAATGGGCCATTCAATGGAAGCGGGTTGTGGTATCTATCGTAAAGAGCACGAGATGCAAGATACGATTGAGAAACTGGCTGAACTGAAAAAACGTTATAAAAACATCAGCATCAAAGATAAAGGCAAAGTGTTCAACACTGACCTATTATACGCTATTGAAGTAGGTTACGGCCTTGAAGTTGCTGAAACAATGGCTCACTCTGCGATTCTACGTAAAGAGTCTCGTGGTGCACACCAACGTCTAGATGAAGGTTGTACAGAACGTGATGATGTGAACTTCCTAAAACACTCATTAGCGTATTACAACAAAGATGCAGCGCCGACAATTAAATACAGCGATGTAACTATCACCAAATCTCAACCAAAAGCTCGCCTATACGGTGAAGCAGCAGAAAAAGCAGCAGCGGCAGAAGCTGAAGCAGCTAAGATCGCAGAGGAGCAAGCATAATGACAGCTGGTAAGAGAGTTCAAAAAGTAAGCATTATGCGTTACGACCCTATGGTAGATGAGAAACCTTATCTACAAGCGTTCGACGTACCTTGTGATGACACAACTTCTGTTCTTGATGCAATTGGTTACATCAAAGATAACCTAGACAAAAACCTATCTTACCGTTGGTCTTGTCGTATGGCGATCTGTGGCTCTTGTGGCATGATGGTAAACAACGTACCTAAGCTTGCTTGTAAAGCGTTCTTACGTGATTACCCAAATGGTTTAACACTAGAACCATTAGCAAACTTCCCTATCGAGAAAGACTTAATTGTTGATATGACGCCGTTCATCGAACGTCTAGAAGCAATCAAGCCTTATATTCTTGGTAACGACCGTACTCCAGATCAAGGTCCTAACACTCAGACTCCTGAGCAAATGGCAAAATACAAGCAGTTCGCTGGTTGTATCAACTGTGGTCTATGTTATGCAGCGTGTCCTCAATTCGGTCTAAACCCTGAATTCATCGGTCCTGCAGCACTAACACTGGCACACCGTTACAATCTTGATAGCCGTGATAACGGTTCTGCTGAGCGTATGAAGCTAATCAATGGCGACAACGGCGCATGGGGTTGTACGTTTGTAGGTTACTGTTCTGAAGTATGTCCAAAACACGTTGACCCTGCAGCAGCAGTTAACCAAGGTAAGATCGCATCGTCTCAAGACTTTGTTATCGCAATGCTTAAACCACAGGAGGCATAAGGATGAGCAACCGTAAACCTTACGTTCGCGAAATGACACGTACTTGGTGGAAAGATCACCCTTTCTACCGCTTCTACATGGTTCGTGAAGCAACAATTTTACCGCTAATTTTCTTTACTATCTGTCTGCTTGTTGGCTTAGGTAGTTTAGTGAAAGGTCCACTTGCTTGGGCTTCTTGGTTAGATTTCATGGCAAACCCTATTGTGGTTGCTCTGAACATTGTTGCTTTAGCGGGTAGCTTATTCCATGCTCAAACATTCTTTAGCATGATGCCGCAAGTAATGCCTATTCGTCTTGGTGGTAAAACACTGGATAAGAAAGTCGTTGTTCTTGCACAATGGGCAGCAGTTGCTGCAATCACACTACTTGTATTGGTTATCGTTTAAGGAGAATTATTGTGGTAAATCTTAATCCAAAGCGTTCTGACGAACCAGTATGGTGGGGCTTATTCGGTGCCGGTGGTACTTGGTTTGCAATGCTAACACCAGTAACTATCTTAGTTCTTGGTATTTTAGTTCCACTAGGTGTGATTGGTCCTGAATCAATGAACTACCTACGTGTTGCTGGTTTTGTTACTAGCATCATTGGTGCATTATTTGTTATCGGTTCTATCTCTATGCCTATGTGGCATGCGATGCACCGTTTACATCATGGTATGCACGACCTAAAATTCCACACAGGTACTGCGGGTAAAATCGCATGTTACGCAGCGGCTGCTCTAGCAACTGTATTATCTGTTGTGTTTATCTTCATGATCTAATCATCATTTAGATACAAAAAAAGGTTGGCTTGATGCCAACCTTTTTTGTATCTACGATACCCATTCCCATTAATTATCTAATAGTATAGATAATAAAAAAGGCCACCGAAGTGACCTCTTATATAAAGCTATTCTCGATATAAATCGAAATTACTTCACACGACCAACATATTCGCCAGTACGCGTATCAACTTTAACTACTTCGCCGATAGCGATGAATAGTGGAACACGAACTACTGCACCAGTAGAAAGCGTTGCTGGTTTACCACCAGTACCTTGAGTATCACCTTTCAGACCAGGGTCGGTTTCAGTTACTTCGATCTCAACAAAATTTGGCGGTGTTACTGTAATTGGATTATCATTCCAAAGAGTCAGTGTACAAGTGTCGTTTTCTACTAACCATTTAGCAGCGTCACCTACTGATTTAACATCAGCGGCGATTTGCTCAAAGCTTACGCTATTCATGAAGTGGTAGAATTCACCGTCGCTGTATAGGTAGTCTAGATCTACATCGACTACATCAGCAAGCTCAAAGCTTTCACCTGATTTAAATGTTTTTTCTAGTGTCTTACCAGAAAGCAATTTACGAAGTTTTACACGGTTGAATGCTTGGCCTTTACCAGGTTTCACATATTCGTTCTCGATAATTGAGCATGGCTCATTATCTAGCATAAATTTCAAACCGCCTTTGAATTCATTGGTACTTACTGACGCCATGATTTCCTCTTAACATCGTTGAGTTATAAATAATGTCACACATAATAACCCGAAATGACGCTCCTGTTGAGCAAAACTGGCTCAAAGAACTAGCTAATGCGATCTCTGACCCTCATCAGTTACTCTCAACACTAGGTATTGATAGCTCTTCATGGGAGAAAGGTCTAGAAGCGAAAAAGTTATTTGCGTTACGTGTGCCGACAAGTTTTGTCGATAGAATGGAATTTGGCAACCCTTTTGATCCTTTATTACGCCAAGTATTGCCTTTAGATCAAGAATTCGAGGTACATGAAGGATATTCGAACGATCCTTTAGAGGAACAAGACAACGAACAACCGGGTTTACTGCATAAATACAAAAACCGAGTTCTGTTGATTGTAAAGGGAGGTTGTGCCGTGAATTGTCGTTATTGCTTCCGCCGTCATTTCCCATATCAAGATAACAAAGGCAGTAAGGCTATTTGGCAAGAGTCCATCGATTACATTGCAAATCATCCTGAAGTAAATGAAGTCATTTTTTCTGGTGGTGATCCTTTAATGGCAAAAGATCATGAACTGACATGGTTAATTGAACATATTGAAGCGATTCCGCACATCAAGCGCCTTCGTATCCACTCTCGCTTACCGGTAGTAATACCAAACCGTATTACTGATACGTTGTGTCAGCTATTTAAACAAACACGCTTACAAATCATTCTAGTGACTCATATTAACCATGCTAACGAAATTAACTTTGAGTTAGTAAATAAAATGACTCAATTAAAACAATCAAACGTCACGCTATTAAATCAAAGTGTATTACTTAAAGATGTGAATGATACAACAGAGGCACTGACTGATTTAAGTGAGGCATTATTTGATGCGGGCATTTTACCCTATTACCTTCATGTATTAGATAAGGTGCAAGGTGCTGCTCATTTCTTTGTTTCTGATGAAAAAGCAAAGCAATTAATGGGGGAGTTAATTGAAAATGTTTCTGGTTATCTTGTTCCGACACTTGCCAGAGAAATTGGTGGTAGAAAAAGTAAAACACCTCTCGATTTATATTTAGAGTAATTCCATTAACATAATTCCTTTGAATCATAAGTATTCAGATATAAAAAAACCGAAGCGAATGCTTCGGTTTTTTATCTCTAACGTTTAATTCTAAATTAGAATAACTCTTCAGCTACTTTGTATAGCTCAATTTTTTCTGGGCGACGCATGTTTTCAATTGCATCGATGATATCGTGATGAACTAGTTGCTCATTCTGAATACCAACACAACGACCACCGTGACCATCAATCAACAATTTAACACCGAAGTTACCCATACGAGACGCTAGGATACGGTCAAATGCGCCAGGTTGGCCGCCACGCTGAATGTGACCAAGAACAGTTGCACGAGTTTCACGACCTGTTTCAGCTTCGATTTCTTTTGCTAAACTATTAACATCAGTCATTAACTCAGTGATAGCGATGATTGCGTGCTTTTTGCCTTTCGCAATGCCATCTTGAATGTTCTGAATTAACGCGTCTTTATTTAGACCAGTTTCTGGAGTAATAACGTATTCACAACCACCAGCAATTGCAGCCATTAATGTTAAATCACCACAGTGACGGCCCATAACTTCTACAATAGAGATACGTTGGTGAGAAGAAGACGTATCACGTAAGCGGTCAATCGCATCAATAACTGTGTTTAACGCCGTTAGGTAACCAATAGTGTAGTCAGTACCCGCGATATCATTATCGATTGTGCCAGGCAGACCGATACATGGGTAACCCATCTCAGTTAGCTTCTTAGCGCCCATGTAAGAACCGTCACCACCGATAACAATTAATGCATCGATATCGTGTTTTTTAAGGTTCTCGATCGCTTTTTCACGAACAGCAACTTCTTTAAACTCAGGAAAACGTGCTGAACCTAAAAATGTACCGCCGCGGTTGATCATATCAGATACGCTATGGCGCTCTAATTTCTCGATACGATCTTCAACAAGACCTAAGTAGCCATCATGAATACCAAATACTTCTAGGCCTTCCGTCAATGCTGTACGAACAACACCACGAACTGCCGCATTCATACCCGGCGCATCGCCACCACTTGTTAAAACACCAATCTTCTTGACCATGGTTACCCTCTAATATGGTTGGGAATTTCAATTTCAATTTCTAATACAGCAAGTAAACTCCCTAATCTACTCACCATTAATAATCTGTAATTTTTTTTCTTATGTAAGAGTATTACCAGTTTACTGAAAAAGTTCGTTGATTCACATCAGAATCAATCACGACTGTTTCATTTTTCTGTTACGAAAAAACAATTATTGCTAATAATACTACGTACTCACTAACTAAACTGACTCTGCTCTCTGTCTGAGTCTAGCACAACTGAAAGTGGGTCTTGATGAATTATAATATCAGAATGTGGAAATACTGTTAAAAGTTCGTCTTCAACTTTATCCGCTATACGATGTGCTTCAACTAATGGCATATGATCTGGCAACTCTAAATGCAGTTGAATAAATCGGGTTGGGCCGGCTAAACGCGTTCGTAAATCATGAATGCCTTTAACCCCTTCGACTCGACAACACGCCTCTCTTATCTGATCCAACTCTTCTTGTGGCAGCTGTCTATCAAGTAATAGTTGAATCGCCTCATACGCCATTTTAAATGCGCTAATTAAAATATACACACCAATGACTAAGGCAAAAATAGCATCAGCTTGATGCCAACCATACCAACTTAATGCAAGTGCTAACATAATAGCGGCATTCATGAATAAATCGGTTTTGTAATGTAATGAATCCGCAGCAATAGCCTGACTTCCCGTCTGTTTAACTACCCATTGCTGGAACATAACAAGGCCAAGAGTTAACACAATAGCAAACCCACTGACATACACCCCTAACTCAGGAGCAATAACATCTTGAGGACGGAAAAAACGCTCAACCCCATTCAATAATAAGAAGCAAGCAGAACCAGAAATAAACATTGCCTGAGCTAACGCCGCTAGCGACTCCGCCTTACCATGCCCAAAACGGTGCTCCTCATCAGCAGGTTGTAATGCGTAACGGACGACTAAAAGGTTAGTGATAGATGCGCCCATATCAAGTAAAGAGTCAACTAACGAAGCCAATAAACTGACTGAACCTGTCACCCACCAAGTTCCTAATTTAAATAGCATTAAAATTGTCGCAACAATGGTTGCAAGCCATGCAGCCGTAGTCACTAAAGACGCGTATCGTTGAGTCATGTTTAATCCATCTACCTAAAAATCAAACTTTAGTATAAAGGGTTACGCTCAAGATAGTTATTCCATTTATTAATATATTTACAACAAAACAGGTCTAAACAAAAAACGGGCCTTTATTTATCATAAAGGCCCGTTTTCATTTTCTAGAGATAATTGCGTTTATTTAGCGCAATCAGCAATGTACTTATCTTGATTTGCTTTAAATTCTGCTTTTTGCTCTGGCGTTAGAATATTCATCATTTCATGACGTTTTTTCATCATTTCAACACGGCGATCGATTTGACGCTGTGACATTTTTTCAGCTAAATCACGTACTGCCTGCTCATCAAAATTATCCGCTAACATTAAGTTTTGCATCGCTTCATGATCGGCTTTCATTTCAGCCGTTGGCTGACGTTTTTGGCCTTTCTTCGCTTTCATTTCAGCTTTACGAGCGTCACGCATTTCATCAAATTTATCTTCTTGTGCATCAGTAAGATCTAAATCTTTAAACGCCTTCTTATTTGCTTTCATCATACACTTACCACCGTGCATGCCTTCACCGCCTTTCATTCCACCTTCGTGATGGCCACCACCAAAAGCAAATGCCGATGCAGAAGCAAAAGAAAGAGGAAGAACAACTGCGCCTAAAATCATTTTTTTCATCATGTTCATTGTGTTATCTCCGTTACAGAAAATGGGTTTCAATCAAAAATCAGCTTGCTGCTGCTTGGTATGGAGTAAGAATAGCTCAGTCAACGTAAATGAGTGTATTTTGTGCGTAAAGCAACGTAAAGGTTATTTTGAAGGTTGGTATTCCTTCATTTATTTGGCGATACTACACTCAGAAACTATTTATGTAGGTGAATAAAAATGGCAAAGATTTTATTAGTTGATGACGATATTGAGCTAACCGCGCTACTAAAAGACATCCTAAGTTTAGAAGGTTATCAGGTTACGGAAGCAAATAATGGCATTGAAGGCCTTGAAGCGATCACTAATGATTTAGACTTGATCCTACTTGATATCATGATGCCAAAAATGAATGGCATGGACATGCTTCGTAAATTACGAGAGACCAATGAAACTCCGGTATTAATGCTTACAGCAAAAGGAGAAGAAATTGATCGTGTTATTGGTTTAGAACTTGGTGCCGATGATTACCTACCAAAACCTTTTAGTGATAGAGAACTACTGGCTCGTATTCGCGCTATTTTACGTCGTACACAAAATAAAACCAAAGAGACCAACAGCAGCAGCATTAAATATCAAGGCATTGAGATATTTATAGGCAAACAAGAAGCCTATAATCATGGTGAATTACTGGACTTAACCGGTACTGAGTTTGGGTTATTGTCTCAATTTATTCAAAAACCAGGAGAGATCATCTCTAAAGAAGAACTCAGCCTAGAAGTGCTTGGTAAACGCCTAGCACCCTTTGATCGCGCTATTGATATGCACGTTTCAAACTTACGTAAAAAATTACCACCACTCTCAGAAGGAAAGCCACGCATTAAAACCTTACGTGGTCGTGGTTATTTGTTTGTTGAGGAATGAGTGGTGTTTAAAGTAAATACACGCTTCCCTCTTTTATCCAGCTTATATGGCCGTATCTTTGCCATATTTTGGTTTACCTTATTATTGGTTTTAATTGGGGTTGTTATTGGCCCTAATTTTGATCCACGATCTCGCCATAATATCGCAACTGAACATCTTACTAAAATGACTCAAATTGCTGCCTACATTACAGGGAAATACTCTGAGCGCGACAATTTAAAAAAGACCTTAAAAGAGATTAGCCATAAAGCACATCAACACGATGAAAACCTCGATCTATTTTTCACAACCCCTACTGGCGAAATTTTAGATAAACCTAAAGAGCTACGAGGAAGAAAAAAAGCGTTACTTAACTTTTTAACACTTTCTGATGATCCTGATCTTCCTCAACAAAAACTGTATGGTAGAACCATGATGGCGGGGCCTTTTGATATCGTCATCGCCCATGAAACCGTGTACATGTATGTGGGACGATATTGGAAAAAGCCCCCCCCATTTATTCTTAGAATATTAGATAAACCAGGGCAATTATTACTAGTGACCATGCTCGTTAGTACGCCTTTTTTACTTTGGCTTGCTTGGGCGTTAAGTCAACCTGCAAGACGTTTACAAAAAGCAGCAGAGCGGGTTGCTAAGGGTCAATTTGAAAAAGATGAAGCATTAGAAAAAGGGCCAAAAGAATTTAGAAAAACAGGGCAAAGCTTTAATCAGATGGTCGGGTCACTCAACACCATGATCTCAGGCCAACAGCGCTTATTATCTGATATTTCTCATGAACTACGCTCTCCCTTAACTCGTTTAAGAATGGCAACAGCCCTTGCCACTCGTAAGCAAGGTGAAAGCGCAGAGTTATCTCGTATTGATATGGAAGCGGATCGCTTAGAGCAGATGATTTCTGAGCTATTAGAACTCTCTCGAATACAAGTAAACAGCCATCAAGAACGAGAGAAAACTGACGCTTACTCATTATGGTTTGATATTTTAGAAGATGCCAAATTTGAGGCTGAGCATTCAAATAAAATACTGACTTATTCTGATTTAAAAGAAACGCCTATTTTTGGTAACCCTAATCTATTAATGAGTGCGGTTGAAAACGTAATACGCAATGCTATTAAGTACGGTAATGATGTGGTCACTGTGAATATCAATGATAATGGCAACATTCTCACCATCACCGTTGATGACAATGGTGATGGTGTACCAGAAGATGAACTCAAGGATATCTTCAAACCCTTCTATCGAGTATCTACCGCTCGAGATCGAAGCAGTGGCGGAACAGGTCTTGGTCTGGCGATTACCGAAAGTGCTATTCACCAGCACAGCGGCACCATCATTGCGAGTAAAAGCCCTCTTGGCGGATTGCGCATGACCATTACACTACCTATCGAACAATAATGACTTGTCGCAACATGGCTTATCTCAAAGTAAGCCATGTTGTTACTCGTATTCCCTACCCCGATACCTATCAATTAGATATACTGAGTTTACTTTCCGTTATTCAAGAGTTCACTATGTTTGATATTGCGTTGTACGAACCTGAAATCGCCCCAAATACGGGTAACATCATTCGCCTGTCTGCTAACTGTGGTGCAAACCTGCATTTAATTGAACCATTAGGATTCGATTTAGAAGAGAAAAAACTTCGCCGAGCAGGGTTAGATTATCATGAATTAACCCATGTAAAACGCCATAAAGATTACGCTGCCTTTCTTGATTATTTAGAAAATGAAAGTGAAGGTGAACACCGTATCTTTGCCTGCACAACCAAAACGACAGGCCATCACACCACTCCAAGCTATCAAAAGGGAGATGTGTTGTTATTCGGCCCAGAGACTCGTGGATTGCCCGCTGATTTAATTGATGGCTTACCAATGGAACAACGTGTTCGAATTCCTATGATGCCAGACAGCCGCAGTTTAAACTTATCAAACTCTGTTGCTATCATCGTATTTGAAGCGTGGCGTCAAATGGGATTTGAAGGCGGGTTATAATTCCAAAGCTCATAGCTCATAGCTCAAATACAAAAATAGCCACTCAATAGTGGCTATTTTTATACGCATAAGGAATGGGATATATTAAATTCCATCACCAGACATAAACGTTTGTGACTTACCATTAAACTGTTGGTCCATATCGAGCGATGGCATTTCAGAGCTAGGGCGCCCAACAATTTTAGCAGGAACACCGGCAACCGTAGTATGTGGAGGGACGGCTTGCAGAACCACAGAGCACGAACCAATCTTAGCACCAACACCCACTTCAATATTACCTAAAATCTTCGCACCCGCACCGATCATAACGCCTTCACGGATCTTAGGGTGACGATCGCCACACTCTTTACCCGTACCACCGAGTGTCACATCTTGCAGAATAGAAACATCATTCTCAACCACGGCCGTTTCACCAATGACGATGCCCGTCGCATGGTCAAACATGATCCCTTTACCAATGGTCGCCGCAGGATGCACATCCACCTGACAAGCAACAGAAATTTCATTTTGCAGATACGTCGCTAATGCAACACGACCTTGCTTCCAAAGCCAGTTCGATACACGGTACCCTTGCAATGCATGATAGCCTTTTAAATACAATAAAGGCATTGAGTACATAGAAACCGCAGGATCTCGAGTCACAGTCGCGCAAATATCGCACGCAGCCGCATCGGTAAGAGAAGGATCAGAAGCAAATGCTTCCTCTACCACTTCACGAACTGCCATTGCAGGCATAGAGGCTGTCGCCAACTTATTCGCTAAAATATAACTTAATGCTGCAGCAAGGTTTTCATGTTTTATGATGGTGGCATGATAAAAGCTTGCAAGCATAGGTTCTTGTTCTGACTGCTCACGCGCTTCTCGAACAATGCACTCCCATACTTGGTGTTTTTTACATTCTTTCATTTTCATACCATCCTTGAATTACGATTCTGATTTCTTATCTCGCGCTAATAAGTCCTGCGCAGCAACTCTTGCATCTTTTCCTTGATACAATACTTGATAAATTTGCTCAACTATAGGCATTTCAACACCCATACGATCAGCAAGTAGCCATACTTCTTTGGTATTGCGATACCCTTCAACCACTTGACCAATTTCTGCTTGAGCGCTATCTACGTCACCGCCTTGACCTAAAGCCAAACCAAAACGACGGTTACGAGATTGGTTATCGGTACACGTTAACACTAAATCACCTAAGCCAGCCATCCCCACAAAGGTTTCAGCTTCTGCGCCTAAAGCCACGCCTAAACGAGTCATTTCAGCCAAACCACGGGTAATTAATGCAGTACGAGCATTAGCACCAAAGCCAATACCATCAGACATACCCGCACCAATAGCGATTACGTTCTTCACCGCTCCGCCTAATTGCATTCCAGTAAAATCGTTATTGGCATAAACACGGAATGTCTTTGAGCAGTGGATTTTTTCTTGTAAATCTTTAACAAACTCTTGGTCAGGAGACGCAACAGCAATCGCCGTTGGCATACCAGATGCAAGTTCTTTAGCAAAAGTAGGTCCAGAAAGCACAGCCAGTGAATGAGATTCACCTAACGCTTCTACTGCCACTTCTTTTAATAAACGACCTGTTTCAGGCTCTAGTCCTTTTGTCGCCCAACATATACGAGAATCATCACGTAAGAATGGTTTTACATTACCTAGTACCAAACCAAAAACATGACTTGGAACTACAACCAGTAAATCGCGACTTGCTTGCACTGATTTTTCAAGATCCGTAGACATGATTAATGACGGTGGGAAAGCAACACCCGGCAAAAACTCTTCATTAGCACGATCGGCTTCAAGGCGAGCCATATGTGATTCTTCATGACCCCATAAAATCACTTTTGCACCATTACGAGCAAGAGAGATAGCAAGAGAAGTTCCGTATGAGCCTGCACCAAGTACGGTCATGGAAATATCAGAGTAATCGGTTTGTGTTGTCATTGTGACCATCCAAAACAAGTATCAAAGGATACTAGAGTAATAAAAGCAAAATGCACTTTTTATCAAAATTTAATTTCTATATTCAGTATAGAAACTATCTTAGATAAAAAAGTGCATTTATTCTCTACAAATTAATCAATAGCGCAAGGCTATTCATTATTAAGCTTCAGAAGGCGCAGCTGCGTTTTCTTGAGCTTGGTTTTGTAGGTAATTCATGAACAATGCGTCAAAGTTAACTGGTGCAAGGTTCAATTGTGGGAACGTACCTTTAACCACTAGGCTAGAGATCGTTTCACGAGCATATGGGAACAGAATGTTCGGGCAGAATGCACCTAGGCAATGTGCTAGTTGAGCTTCTTCCATTTGGCCAGCAGTAAAGATACCACCTTGTTGTACTTCACAAAGGAATGCAGTTTCTTCTTCGTTCTTAACCGTAACAGTTAAACGTAGAACGACTTCGTAAACACCTTCGCCTAGTTCACGGCTTTGAGTATCAAGGTCCAGTTTAACATCTGGATTCCACTCTTTTTGGAACATAGTTGGAGAGTTAGGAGCCTCAAAAGATACGTCTTTTAGGAAGATACGTTGAATTGCAAAGTTTTGTTGCTCTTGTTGTGCTGCTTCAGCCATGGGAAAGTCCTTTCTATATATGTATGTATGAATGCAGAATAACGCTGTGATATTACTCTGCATTCGTGATATCTAAAAAATGGGCCAGATATCACATCAAAATGAATCAGTTGCTTATGAAATGGGCAATTACTTTTTGCCTTTTACTAACGGTAGGTTAGCTTCATTCCAAGAGATTAGGCCATTCTTAAGCAATTTAACTTGCTCAAAACCTTCTTTATGCAGATCATTTGCTGATGCTTGAGCGGTTTGGCCTGTTTTACATACCACAATAATTGGGGTTGTTTTTGAGTTTTCAAGACCAGCTAGGTTACCGGCTTTAATATCACTTGGTAAAATGTGACGAGCACCCGTAATATGGCCTGATTTAAACTCATCTTTAGAGCGAATATCTAGCACAATCGCATCTTCGCGGTTCATCAGTGTTGTTGCTTGTGAAGGATCCACTTCTTGGTAGCCAGCGGTTTTCTGTTTTACTACGTTTTGAATCAACGCAACAACAATACCAATCCACACAACAGCTAAAATCATGTTATTGGTTACAAAATCGATGATTGACGTTTCCATATTCTTTATCTCTGATTTTTGGATAACCACATGCCATTAGACAATGTCAGTTACCATGGGCTCTAAAATGAAGTCGAAAGTATACCCTAGGGTTTGTTCGGAGACTAGCGAGGATAAAAAAACTGATAAGAACAACAAAAATGCTGTGATATTGGTTTTACAATTGAGACCAAATAAAAACTCTATCTAGTCAGAACTCACTCTATCTGAAATAATGCAGCGATGAACATATCCTTTTTTAATAAGCCTATTCCTAGTCGTAAATTTGTTACGACCGCGATCGTGTGCCTGACATTTGCACTTCCTCTTATCGCTCATGCGAATGACGCTGAATTAAAAGGAATGAAACAAGAAATATCTCGTCAGAGCTCGGTATTAAGTAAACAGAAGAAAGAGCTATCAAGTCTTCAATCTAGCCTTAAAAAGTACGAACTATCCATTGCTAACGCCTCCAAAAAAGCGCGCAATGCAGAGCGAGAACTCGCAGCGGTAAAACGCTCGATAACCGAATTAAAACAGCAACAATCAGAGCTTACTCAACAACAAATTGGACAAACTGAAGTATTAAAAGACTTACTCGTCAATTACTACTTAATAAGTCGTAATAATCAACTTTCTAATGTGCTCAGTGGCGATGACGTCACTAAAATCGATCGCATGACACAATACGCTCAACGTATTTCTGAAGCCCAAGTGGGTGCGATTTCTCAGTTAGAATTCACAACGATGCAGTTGAAAGAGAAAGAGGTTTCTCTTCTTAAACAGCAACAACGACAAAGTGAGTTATTAGCTCAATACAAACAAGAAAAAACCACACTGCAAACATCACAAAACAAACGTAAGAAAACCGTTTCCAGTATCAAAAAACGCATTTCAAATGAAAATGGTTATTTAAATGAACTGCAGCAAAATGAAAAACGCTTAAAAGTTGCCATCGCAAAAGCGAAAGCAAGTAACAATGTACCTATGGATGGTATTGCTCGTCAAAAAGGGCGTTTACCTTGGCCTATTAGCAACGCCAAAACACTTCATAGTTTTGGAACAAAACAAACAGGGCAGCTCACTTGGAAAGGCATGGTGCTAGCCAGTGAATACGGTACACCTGTAAAAGCCGTTGATTCTGGTAAGGTCGTTTTTGCTGATTGGTTACGAGGCTATGGCTTAATGGTGTTAATCGATCACGGTAAAGGTGATATGACACTTTATGGCTACAACCAAAGCTTAATGAAGAAAGAAGGCGATAAGGTGCAAGCAGGAGAGACGATTGCGGTTGTTGGTGACAGTGGCGGTCAAGACAGAGCTTCACTTTACTTTGAGATCCGCCGTAACAGTAAGGCACAAAACCCACGCTCTTGGTTAAGGCGTTAATCATTAGATTCAAAATATAAAAAAAACCGCGTTATGTCTGTTCATAACGCGGCTTTTTTATTTAGTTCTATAGCGAGAGGACTATTTTAAGGTTTTATTTGGATCGTCTTCTTTACGTTGAAACTCACCTTCAAATACATCGCCTTGCTGATCGTTCTGATTTGTGCGATCAAATGGGTTACCTTGATTAAACGGACCATTTTGATCAAAGCCACCACCAAACCCTGCATGAAAACCACCCTGTGATGCTCCCATGCCATTTACTTTTACACGGCTCATTAACTGTTTAGCTAAATACGCTCTCGGTGCTGGAAGCAATACCAGCATACCTAATGCATCAGTCATAAAACCAGGGACAAGCAATAACACACCAGCAACGGCAAGCATGACACCTTCTACTATTTGCTGTGCAGGTAATTCACCTTGTTGTAATTTTGATTGCACTGACATTAGAGTCTGAATGCCTTGGCTACGGACTAATGACGCACCAACAAAAGCGGTGATCAATACTAACCCAAGTGTTGGCCACATCCCTAACATGCCCCCGACTTGCACAAACAGCGCAATTTCAATAATGGGAACAAAAATAAACAATAATAATAAAATAGGAAACACAATATACCTCGATTAGATTTGATACGAACTTTCACTTTTCGCTTCATTTAGTGTAGCAGGCATTCTCTGCGAACCACTTTTTCTCTCTCTATTATGATAGATGCGGCACATCCCCTCATTTTTCAAGAAAATCTTCTGTAAAAGAGTGTAAACAGCCATCAAATTCATTAACTCGATTAGCAGTTATATAACCTATAAAGTAAATATATTAACAACTAATGAGAGCATTATCTCAATTTGAAATATTTTGCAAAAACTAGACTTAAAAAGTGATCAACTTAACACTTTTACCACTAAAGAGGTGTATGATGACGTTAAAACAAGGCATCAGGTACGATATTGATCACCCTCTGACGAACGGACTCTACTCGCAGACATGATCACTTGGACAGAATCCAATAATTAAAATATAGAACCTTAAAGGCTTACTATGACTCAGATGCTTGATTTAGAAAAAACGAATACTGCAACTCGTATTGAAGAAGATTTGCTAGGTGAACGTCACGTTCCTTCAGAGGCTTACTACGGTATTCACACTCTTCGCGCTATGGAAAACTTCAACATTTCAAATGTAACTATTTCTGATGTTCCTGAGTTTGTTCGTGGCATGATCTACACTAAAAAAGCAGCCGCTTTAGCTAACAAAGAATTAGGTGCTATCCCTTCACAAGTTGGTGAGTACATCATCAAAGCATGTGATTTAATTCTTGAAACTGGCAAGTGTATGGATCAATTCCCATCAGATGTTTACCAAGGCGGTGCTGGTACTTCAGTTAACATGAATGCTAACGAAGTTATTGCTAACGTTGCTCTTGAACTAATGGGTAAAGAGAAAGGCGAATACGACATCATTAACCCTAATGATCACGTTAACCGTTCTCAATCAACTAACTGTGCATACCCTACAGGTTTCCGTATTGCTGTATACAACAGCATGATGAAACTGATCGAAGCGATTGAATACCTAAAAGGTGCATTCGATCTTAAAGATCAAGAATTCCGTAACATTCTGAAGATGGGTCGTACTCAACTTCAAGATGCGGTTCCAATGACAGTTGGTCAAGAGTTCCACGCTTGGGGTGTTTTACTTCAGGAAGAAGTGAAAAACCTTAACTACACAGCGCAACTTCTTTTAGAAGTAAACATCGGCGCTACGGCAATCGGTACTGGCTTAAACGCAGCGACTGGTTACCAAGAAGCGGCAGTTCGTCATCTAGCAGAAGTAACAGGTCTACCATGTGTTGCTGCTGAAGACCTAATCGAAGCAACATCTGACTGTGGTGCTTACGTAATGATCCACGGTGCGCTAAAACGTACTGCGGTTAAAATGTCTAAAATTTGTAATGACTTACGTCTTCTTTCTTCTGGTCCTCGTGCTGGTCTAAATGAATTGAACCTTCCAGAGCTTCAAGCTGGTTCTTCAATCATGCCTGCAAAAGTTAACCCAGTAATCCCAGAAGTAGTTAACCAAGTATGTTTCAAAGTAATTGGTAACGATATTACAGTGACTTTCGCTGCTGAAGCGGGCCAACTGCAATTAAACGTAATGGAACCAGTAATTGGCCAAGCACTGTTCGAATCTATCGACATCTTGAAAAATGCCTGTGTGAACCTACGTGACAAATGTATCGATGGCATCACTGTGAACAAAGAAGTATGTGAAGCTCACGTATTTAACTCTATCGGTATCGTTACTTATCTAAACCCATTCATTGGCCACCACGAAGGTGACATTGTTGGTAAGATTTGTGCTGAAACAGGTAAAAACGTTCGTGATGTAGTTCTTGAGCGTGGTCTTCTAACAGAAGAACAATTAGATGACATCTTCTCTGTAGAGAACCTGATGCATCCTGAATACAAAGCAAAACGTTACGATTAATCCGTAACACCTAAAATAGCGAGCTCACTGAAGCTCGCTTTTTTTATCGTCCTAATTTTTAATCAAAAAAAACTAAGTAATCATTCATACTTTTATTGGTTTGCTGTATATAGCTGTTCAATAAAAATCTGAATAATTATTTTAAATTTTAACACTGGAGTTATCTATGATTGCTGTACAGCTTCTCGTCGTACTACTGTTCATCTATTTAGGTGCACGTATTGGCGGTATCGGTATCGGTTTTGCGGGTGGTGCGGGCGTACTTGTTCTTACCATGATCTTAGGACTAGACGCAGGTTCTATCCCTATCGACGTTATTTTAATCATCATGTCTGTTATCACTGCGATTGCTGCTATGCAAGTGGCTGGTGGTATGGATTGGTTGGTTGACCTAGCAGAAAAATTCTTACGTAAAAATCCAAAACGCATTACTTTCTACGCACCAATCGTGACTTATTTCATGACGATGCTAGCAGGTACAGGCCACACTGCATTCTCAACACTTCCTGTTATTGCAGAAGTTGCTAAAGAACAAGGTGTTCGTCCTTCTCGCCCACTTTCTATCGCTGTTGTTGCTTCTCAAATTGCAATCACTGCGTCTCCAATCTCGGCGGCGGTTGTTTTCTTCTCTGGTATCCTTGAGCCTCTAGGTGTGGATTATCTAACGCTATTAGCTGTATGTATTCCATCAACGTTCCTAGCGTGTATGGTTGGTGCATTCGTTGCTAACTTCCTAGGCTGTGAGCTAAAAGATGATGCTGTTTATCAAGAACGTCTTGCAAAAGGCCTAATTAAGATGAATGGCGAAGGTAAGCGTGAAATTTTACCAACAGCAAAAGCATCTGTTTATATCTTCTGTGTTGCTATCGTTGCGGTTGTTGCTTATGCAACGATGATCAGTGGCAGTGTTGGCCTGATTGAACACCCAACCATTGGTCGTAACGAAGCTATCATGGCATTAATGCTAACCGCCGCTGCTGCTATTGTGACGTTCACTAAAATTGATGCGTCTAAAATTGCTAATGCTGCGACATTCAAATCAGGTATGAGTGCTTGTGTGTGTGTTCTTGGTGTTGCATGGCTTGGTGATACGTTTGTCTCTTCTCACATTGGTGAAATCAAAGAGTTCTCAGCTGAGATCCTTGCACAATACCCGTGGATGCTAGCGATTGTTTTATTCTTTGCTTCAATGCTTCTTTACTCTCAAGGTGCAACAACAACGGCTCTAATGCCTGCTGCCCTTGCGATTGGTGTTGCTCCAATTACGGCAGTTGCGTCATTTGCTGCGGTAAGTGCACTGTTCGTTCTTCCAACTTACCCAACGCTACTTGCTGCGGTTGAAATGGATGACACAGGTTCAACACGTATTGGTAATCTTGTATTTAACCACCCATTCTTCATTCCGGGTGTTGCTACGATTACGACTTCAGTTGCACTAGGTTTTGTATTCGGTGGTATTATTCTTTAATAGGTGAATTGCAATAATATCCCTCAAAATGGCAGCTAATTTAGCTGCCATTTTTTTATTTCTAGCTTATGACGTAATCGGCACGACCAATATATCAATAGGAGAGTGGTGAATTAGCGGTCGAGAATAAGAAATGATTTTACTTAAGAAATCATGATGATGTCCGCAAATCAATAAATCGATTTCATTCGCTTTTACTGCTTTATCGACTTTATGGCTAAGATCTCCCGTTCCCACCCAAAAGCTCTCAATTGGAAACTGAGTATACTGCTGAAAATCATTAAGCCACTTATTTGAAGGTTCATTTAATGGTTTACGCTCAGGCTCTGCTTCTATATCAATGAGCTCAGGATAAATCTCACCATGAGTACCATCAATATGAATAAAAGACACTTTGGAACCTAATAGCTCCGCCATAGAAACGGCTCTATCAATCAACACATGACTCTCTTCTGAAAGATCCAGCGCCACAAGAATATGTTTGTATTTCATCGCTATACCCTCTGGTAATTCACCCTAATAATTAATCATCGTAACAAGCATAGTTTCTGTTCAATAAAAAGTGTGTCGTAGGGATCTCGAAACCGTGACAAATAAAAAATAATTACGCAGCTCTCCAAAGAGAAAGGAGCAGATCATTAATGCAATTGATACTATACTTGTCGAACTCTTGACCATTTCGATAGTCATACCCGTATCTATTTTAATAAAGACTTTCACATGACGAACTTACTCCGTTTTCGAGCTGCCCTTTTATCATTTTTTATTCTATTTACCTCCTTTGTCCCTCAAGCTGTCGCGTCTTTTGATCTGACGAAATTACAGGGTAAGCAAACCTCTTCTTTTGTGACCGTAAATGAAGCCTTCCCGTTTAATTTCATGCAGCAAGGAGATAGAGTCTATTTAGACTGGCAAGTGATGCCTGATTATTACCTATACCAACAACGTATTTCGGTAACGGCTAATGGCGCAAAGATTGCTGATTTAGTGATGGAAGAAGGCACGCCTTATACCGATGAATTTTTTGGTGATGTAAACATCTACACTGAACCACTTACGATCACGGTTCCTCTTATTTCGGTTAGTGATAATGCCGAGTTAACTGTTCGATACCAAGGTTGTGCGAAAGCCGGATTCTGTTATCCACCAGAGATCCGCAAAATTCCACTATCTGCATTAACAGGGCTAAGTTCATATCAAGATGAAACGGCAAATACGCATGCTGTAGCCAAAAATGATAACGCGCCAGTTGGCGTAGAAAAGAAAACATCATCAAATTCAGAGCAAAAAGAAGTATCTCAAACTCAACAGCAAGAGCTGGCTGACAACTTAGGTGATGCTTGGTGGACTCCATTTTTATTCTTAGCGCTCGGCATTGGTCTTGCGTTTACGCCTTGTGTATTGCCTATGTACCCTATCTTAACGGGCATTGTTTTAGGTGGCGGTAAACTGTCTCATGGCAAAGCCTTCAAGCTCTCTTTTGTTTACGTTCAAGGCATGGCGTTAACTTATACTTTACTTGGGTTAGTGGTTGCTTCGGCAGGCCTTCAATTCCAGGCGGCACTACAACATCCTTATGTATTGATTGGTTTGAGCATCATGTTTGTTCTGCTTGCCCTATCAATGTTTGGTGCTTACACCATTCAACTGCCAAGCAACTTACAAACAAAATTAAATGACATCAGTAACCAGCAAAAAGGCGGGAACTTAGGTGGCGTATTTGCCATGGGTGCAATTTCAGGTTTAGTGTGTTCGCCATGTACGACAGCTCCTCTTTCGGGTGCATTACTTTATGTTGCCAAAAGTGGTGATTTACTTACTGGTGCTGTCGCTCTGTACGCTTTGGCTATTGGTATGGGGATCCCACTAATTCTAGCCGCTGTATTTGGTAATAAACTGCTACCAAAAGCCGGTGTATGGATGACGCATGTAAAAACACTGTTTGGTTTTATTTTACTTGCCGTTCCAGTGTTCTTATTAGAGCGAATCCTTCCACATAACGTAACTCCATTTGTTTGGTCTGCGTTAGGTGTTGCAGCATTTGGTTGGCTTTATCATGTTAAAGCAACCATGCCCCAATCTTGGAAAACGAGTGTCGCTGGGATCATCGCTATCTTAGGTATTGTTGGCTCAGCAATCCCTGTAATTGATGCTATTTCAGGTAAGGCACATACTGAAATAAACACCACCACTCAAACTGTCACGTTTAAAAAAATCGCTAATTTAGAAGATTTGAATCGAGAACTTGAGGCGGCAAAAGCCCAAGGAAAATCCGTCATGCTAGACTTTTATGCTGACTGGTGTGTCGCGTGTAAAGAATTTGAAAAATACACCTTCCATAATGAAAAGGTAGAGCCGCTCTTAGGTCAATTTATCTTGTTGCAAGCTGACGTAACCAAAAACAGTCCAGAAGATATTGCCCTATTACAACAGCTAAAAGTTCTTGGATTACCAACCATCGATTTTTGGAATGCAAATGGGGATTATTTATCGAATGCTCGATTAACAGGATTTATGAAAGCAGAGCCATTTATGAACCATTTGCAGCAAAGTGTGAGCTCGGTTAAATAATTTAGTTCCTTTATTGACCAAAATCATTAGCATTAAGAAGATACTTATTTTACAATGCGAATTAACGCAATTAAGCAAACTATTACATTAATTTTTTGAGGTATATGATGAGACTTATTCCATTAAACCAAGCAGAACAAGTAGGCGCATGGTCAGCACAGCACATTGTTAACCGCATCAATGAGTTTAACCCAACAGCAGATCGTCCATTCGTTCTTGGCCTTCCAACTGGTGGTACTCCTCTTAATACTTACAAAAAGCTAATCGAACTGCATAAAGCTGGTAAAGTAAGCTTTAAGAACGTAGTAACATTCAACATGGATGAGTACATCGGTCTTGATTCTAACCACCCTGAATCTTACCGTACTTTCATGTTTGAAAACTTCTTCAACCATGTAGATATTCAAGAAGAAAACATTAACCTTCTAAACGGTAACACTGATAACCACGAAGAAGAATGCCAACGTTACGAAGACAAAATTAAGTCTTACGGTCGTATTAACTTATTCATGGGTGGTGTTGGTAACGACGGTCACATTGCATTCAACGAGCCTGCTTCTTCTCTAGCATCTCGTACTCGTATCAAAACACTGACTGAAGATACTCGTATTGCTAACTCTCGTTTCTTCGATGGCGATATCAACCAAGTACCTAAGTACGCGTTAACAATCGGTGTTGGTACTCTGCTTGATTCTGCTGAGATCATGATCCTAATTACTGGCCACAATAAAGCTCTTGCACTACAAGCTGCTGTTGAAGGTTCAGTAAACCACCTATGGACAGTTTCTGCGCTTCAACTTCACCCTAAATCGGTAATCGTTTGTGATGATGCATCACAACAAGAGCTGAAAGTGAAAACAGTTAAGTACTTTAAAGAATTAGAAGCAGAAAACATCACTCACGTGTAATTTTTGACTTCAATTAAATAAAAAAAGGAGAACATAATGTTCTCCTTTTTTTTAATTTGATTAACCACATCGTCTCATATCCCCTAGTTAGTAAATTCATCCGCTTTTATTTTCCTACCTCCTTCTTTTATTCAGAACATTCACAGTCTTTTTAAAACCTAATTCTTTGCTTTTGGTAAACGACACCCACGATTAACCAAGATAGACCTTAATACCCCCACCCCTTAAGGGGTAATTGTATTTGTAATAAAATTTCACTTTAAGGTATTAACAATGAAGCCATTTAATTCGAATCGTGAAAGAAATGTGAAAGTGAGATCTAGTTCTTATTGGGATTTTATTATTTAAATATAAATTCACAAAGAGTGACGTAAATCACCTTTTACCTTCTTTATGAATATCAATAAGTGTGACGTTGCGCGATATATTATTGTTGACAATGTTGATTTTAATTATTTGTTGTAAAATTTCATATCAATAACGTTATGAAGGTCTACTTTATTTGGATTAGTTGCTGAGGTTTTGTGGAGAGAATCACGAATTTCCCGTTATCGGTTCTATTAAAAAATCTATGGTAAATTACATCTGTACTTAGAAATTAACCAATGGCTTTGGCGAGCCATTTTTAAAAAATTTAATAAAACCTCAAACGGGGAATCACTTATGATATCACCAGATGCAAAGATCAAGATACAAAATTTTGGTCGTTTTTTATCAAACATGGTAATGCCTAACATTGGTGCGTTTATCGCATGGGGCTTTATCACTGCTTTATTTATCCCAACAGGTTGGATCCCTAACGAAGCGTTAGCGAAACTTGTTGGTCCGATGATTACGTATCTACTTCCGCTGCTAATCGGTTATACCGGTGGTAAATTAGTTGGCGGCGAGCGTGGTGCTATCGTTGGTGCCATTACAACAATGGGTGTTATTGCCGGTACGGATATTCCAATGTTCATGGGTGCCATGATGGTTGGTCCGATGGGTGGCTTAGCGATTAAACTGTTCGACCAAAAAGTCGATGGTAAAATAAAAAGTGGCTTTGAAATGCTAGTAAACAACTTCTCTGCAGGCATTATTGGTATGCTGTGTGCGATTGTTGCTTTCTACTTTATTGGCCCTTTTGTTAAAGTATTATCAGCCGGTCTTGCGGGGGGCGTAAATTTCCTAGTAGAAGCAGGCCTTCTTCCGCTGACTTCTATTTTTGTTGAACCCGCAAAAATTCTATTCCTAAATAACGCGATTAATCACGGTATCTTCTCTCCTCTTGGTATCCAACAAGCAAACGATGTTGGCCAATCTATTTTCTTCTTAATTGAAGCAAACCCAGGCCCAGGTTTAGGAATTCTTCTGGCTTATATGTTCTTTGGTAAAGGATCGGCAAAACAAACCGCCGGTGGTGCATCTGTCATTCATTTCTTTGGTGGTATCCACGAAATTTACTTCCCATATATTTTAATGAATCCACGCTTAATTCTTGCTGCTATTGCGGGGGGAATGACAGGTGTGTTTGTTCTTACTCTATTTAATGCAGGCATGGTTGCTCCAGCATCTCCAGGATCTATCTTTGCTATTTTATTATTAACACCGAAGGCATCAGCTGTTGGCGTTATCTGTTCAATCTTATCTGCAACAGCGGTTTCATTTACTGTGGCTGCACTACTAATGAAAATGCAGACAACATCAGATGAAGACGACGGTACGTCATTAGATGACGCAACTGCAGCAATGCGTGATATGAAATCAAGCTCAAAAGGCAAGACTTCTGGCATTACTGCTGAGAAAAGTAATTCACCTAAATTAACTAATATCCAAAAAATCATCGTTGCGTGTGACGCCGGCATGGGATCAAGTGCCATGGGAGCTGGACTTCTTCGTAAAAAAGTTCAGGGAGCAGGCCTAAATATCAGCGTAACAAACTGTGCTATCAATAACTTACCTACGGATGTCGATATTGTGATTACTCATAAAGATTTAACGGACCGTGCACGTAAGCACGCAGAAAACGCAGAACATATTTCATTAACCAATTTCTTAGATAGCCATATTTATAACGATTTAGTTACACGTATCATGGCATCAACTTACCCAGAAGCAGCGAATGATGATGAAATGCCACAAGTCTCTCCAGTGGCTGCAAATGATGAGTTTTTTGAACCACAAAATGCACAACCATTTAAAATAGAAGAAAAAAATATCCACCTTGGATTAAAGTTTGAAACAAAAGAAGAAGCCATTCAATATGCCGGTGAACAGCTAGTCGCACTAGGCTACGCCGAACCAGAATATGTAGCGGCGATGTTTGACCGTGAAAAACTAGTACCAACCTATCTTGGTGAGTCTATTGCCGTACCACATGGAACAATAGAAGCCAAAGACCGTGTAATCAAAACAGGCATCGTCATCTGTCAATATCCATCAGGAGTTCAATTCACTGAAGATGAAGATGACATAGCTAAATTGGTTATCGGTATCGCAGCAAAAAATGACGAGCACATACAAGTAATTACCTCAATTACCAATGCGCTTGATGAACCTGGTGCCATTGAAAAACTAACATCTACTAACAGCGTTAGTGAGATTTTAGACATTCTTTCAGGCGAACAAGCAGCATAACGATCACATAGAAAACATAGATCCGCCCTCCCCCTATAGGGTTGATCTATCTCCTAATATCAAATTGAAGGTAATTATTATGAAAGCAGTACATTTTGGCGCAGGCAATATCGGTCGTGGTTTTATTGGTAAAGTTCTTTCTGATTCAAACGTCGCTGTTACATTTGCAGACGTTGATGCTCCATTAGTTGATCAACTTTCACATGACCAATCATACAAGGTTAAGGTTGTTGGTTCAGAATGCCAAATCGAGACCGTTACGCACGTAACTGCGGTTAACTCTACCAGCGATGACGTTATTGACCGCATTGTAAAAACAGATTTAGTAACCACAGCAGTCGGTCCTAACGTATTGGATATTATCGCTAAAACCATCGCAAAAGGTTTAGCAAGACGTTTCGATGCAAACAATGAATCACCCTTAAATATCATCGCTTGTGAGAACATGGTTCGTGGTACAACTCATCTTAAAAATGAGGTGTATTCACATCTTGATGAGTCTTATCATGCTCGTTGTAATGAGTTGGTTGGTTTTGTCGATTCAGCAGTAGACCGTATTGTTCCACCTTCTGAATCAGCTAATGATGACTTATTAGAAGTAACTGTTGAAAGCTTTAGCGAATGGATTGTTGATGAGCAGCAGTTCAAAGGTGGCGCTCCTGAAATTGCAGGAATGGAAAAAACAGACAACTTAATGGCATTTGTTGAACGTAAGCTTTTCACCTTAAATACAGGTCACTGTATCACCGCTTATCTTGGTGCGTTAAAGGGGCATGAAACAGTACGAGATGCCATTCAAGACCCTGAAATTAGAGCTGAAGTAAAAACAGCAATGGAGGAAAGTGGTGAAGTACTTATTCGTCGTTACGGTTTTGATAAAGAATTACACGCTGCTTATATTGAGAAAATTCTAGGCCGCTTTGCGAATCCATACTTACGAGATGAGATTGATCGCGTTGCACGTCAACCAATTCGTAAATTAGGTGAAAATGATCGCTTAATCAAACCCTTATTAGGTACAATAGAATATGGCACTGAGAACAAAACACTATTAAAAGGTATTGCCGCCGCATTTAAATACGTAAATAGCACCGATCCACAAGCGGTAGAATTACAAACTCGTCTATGTGAATCAGGTTTAAAAGCAACACTTGCGTATTATACTGGATTAAATGAAAACAGTTCAGAAGCGAAAAAGATTGAAGCGATCTTTAATACATTAAATTAATAAAAAATAATTAGAGAGGTGTAATGCCTCTCTTCTTTTTATGGCTATTTTATGACAGAAGTAATAAATGAATCTAACATCATTGAACGACTAAACGATGCACCTTCTGTGCGTGGTTTTTTCATTATAGCTGTCGATATTCTTAATGAGTCTATCGACGGTTTAATCCAACGTATTTTTCGTAAAGATGATTTTGCAGTTCAATCTGTTATTGGTCCATTACTTCAAGATTCAGGTCCATTAGGTGATTTAAGCGTAAGAATTAAGCTCCTATTTGGTTTAGGTGTATTACCAAATAATACTTATCATGATATTGAAGGACTCATACAACTACGTAATAAATTGAACTTAGAAATGAACGAACTTCAATTTACAGATCCACAAGTAATTACTACAATCAATGCTCTTCACCTTGTAAAAAGAATGGGGATGATCCAACTAGAAATAACACCACTTAATGACGATACCGATCTTATGTTCTATAACATGCAAATCGATAGACAAAAGCAAATGATTCGCTCAGGCCTCTCACTTGCCATTGTCGATATTTGTTCAGAGTTACAAAAAGAAAGTCCATTTTAACAGCTTTCTTTTTGTTAATCTTTTATCTCTTAGGCAACTTAATCGATATCAACGCAGCCAATAACAAAAATCCAAACGACACCCACAAACATGCAGCAAAGCCTGCAACTTGGAATACCCAGCCAGATAAAATGGTACCCACTAAACGCCCCATCGCATTAGCCATATAGTAGAAACCGACATCCATCGATACCCCATCACCTTTGGCATAACTCACAATTAAATAAGAGTGAAGTGATGAGTTAACAGCAAAAATACCACCGAAAATCAACAAGCCAATCACGATGACATATTCAGGTTGCCACCCCATCTGAACACTATAAGCAATAATCCCTGTCACCAAGGCTAATAAACTCACCCACCACATTGCAGCTCGGCCATCAGGTACTTTCCCTTCCGCTTTACCGGTAATTTTAGGAGCAAAGCCTTGTACAAAACCATACGCAATTACCCATAACGCTAAAAAGCCACCGACCAATGAATGCTCCCAATTAAACACACTGCCAAGGTAAATGGGTAAAGCGACAACAAACCATACATCTCGAGCCCCAAACAGAAATAGGCGAGCGGCCGAAAGCGTATTAATTTGTTCTGATTTTGAAAACAATTGAGTAAATTTAGGCTTTGATTTTGCTTTCCCCATGTCACCATCAAGCAAAAGAACACTACCAACAAATACCACAAACAGCACACTCGCCATTGCAATAACAGCAAACTGAAAACCAATTATCGTTAGCAGTAAACCACCTAAAAAGAAGCCTGCTCCTTTAAGGGCATTTTTAGATCCTGTCAATATGGCAACCCACTTATAAAGCGCTCCTTCTTGATCGCTTGGAACAAGGGTTTTTATCGCACTTTTGGCACTCATTTTATTCAGATCTTTAGCGATACCCGAGAATGCTTGAGCGGCCATCACCCAAGGAATGGTGAGCCAACTGCTTGGCAGGGCAAGCATTAATAACGCCCCAACCTGCATCAATAGACCAACGTTCATGGTTTTATTTAATCCAAGCCTTGCACCAAGCCAACCCCCAACTAAATTAGTCACCACACCAAAAAATTCATAAAACAAAAAGAGCGAAGCAATAGCTAATGTGCTGTATCCCAGATCATGAAAATAAAGCACCACTAACATGCGTAATGCACCATCAGTAATGGTGAAGTTCCAGTAGTTGAACGTCACTATCATATACTGGCGTACACTGTGGCTTAATTGTGAAAACATAAAAATCATCCGTTCAAATAAAAAAGCCCCAGAAGATAATCACTTTCTGAGGCCTTATCTAAAATTGATTATTTGCTAGCAATGGCATCAATGTATTCAATTTGCACAGGTTTTGTGAATGCGCCCGGACGTAGTGCTTGTACTTGTTGCTTAATCACGTCTAGATCCCAACCTAAATCCAATAACAAATGCCCAGCCAGCAAACCAGTTCGGCCAGACCCACCCATACAATGCATTGCTACCTTGCCATTATTTTCCAATACTTGTTGCAGCTCAGGAGTCGCTGATTTCCATTGTGCAGCAAACTCATCACCCGGGGCGCAATCATCTTCAATTGGTAAATAAAACCATTTCATGCTTAGGCGTTGTACTTCTTCACCAAGAGATCCTACGCCTTTTTCTGTTAATTCATCTTGGCTTAATGCTGTTGCTACTGCTTCAACACCTTGCGCTTTTAATTGCTCTAATGAGGCGATTAAATCGACCCCTTTTGTTCCCGGACACGGTGTCAAAATTAATGCGCCATGAGTGCCTGTAACCGGTAATTCCCAAATAGGATGTGTCATTTAAAATTCCTTAAACCAATGTCATTACTATTAAGCTAGACCAACGTTACGAACTAACTCAGCAGTACGCGTTGCGTAGCCCATTTCGTTATCATACCAAGCGTAAATCTTCACCATGCGCTTGCCCACAAGCATAGTAGATAGTGCATCTACAATCGTTGAGCGTTGGTCGCCTTTGTAATCAATCGATACGAGTGGGCGCTCCTCGTAACCTAAAATACCTTTTAGATCACCCTGTGCCGCATCCTTTAATAACTGATTTACTTCTTCAGCCGTGGTATCTCTTTTTACTTCAAAGATAATGTCAGTCAGTGAGGCATTCGCTAAAGGAACGCGTACCGCATGACCATCAATTTTATTTTTAAGCTCAGGGAAGATTTCTACAATCGCTTTAGCAGAGCCCGTTGTTGTTGGGATCAAGCTCATGCCACACGCACGAGCACGGCGAAGATCTTTATGAGGAGCATCTAAAATGGTTTGTGTGTTGGTCAAATCATGAATAGTGGTAAATGCTGCATTTTCGATACCCAACTCCTTATTGATAACTTTAACAATTGGAGCGAGGCAGTTGGTAGTACAAGATGCCGCAGTCACAATTTGGTGGACCGCTGGATCAAAAATATCATCATTCACACCAACCACAATATTCGCAACACCGTCTTCTTTAACTGGAGCAGACACAACTACACGCTTAACACCTTGTGCTAAGTATTTATCTAAAAATGAACGTGAACGATGCACGCCAGTTGCTTCAATAACAACATCACAACCAGACCAATCAACCGCATCGATCTCTTTTTCTTGCGTTGTTTTAAGCTTTTGGCCACCAATGATCATAGTGCTGCCATCGGTAGTCACTTCATGGTTCCAACGCCCCTGAATTGAGTCAAATTCAAGTAAATGTGCCAATGTATGGGTATCACCCGCCACATCATTAATTTGTACAAACTCCAATTCAGGCCAATCAAATGCGGCTCTTAGTGCCAAACGTCCAATGCGGCCAAAACCGTTAATTCCTACTTTAATTGTCATCGTCTTAATCCTTAATTTAGCAACATGCTTTCATTGCGTTTAATTTATCAGTGTCTTTTTGATACTCAGCCTGTAAACAATTGGATTGCTTCAAACCTACTATAATTTTGTTTAGCCAACCCGGTAAATCAGAGCTGACTTGGTAATACACCCATTGACCTTCACGGGTATCAACCAATACGCCGGATTGGCGTAGTTGAGCTAAATGACGAGAGATCTTTGGTTGACTCTCTTCTAGTGCTTCCGTTAATTGGTTTACACACAAGCGACCTTCACGAGCAATAAGCAATAAACAACGCATTCGTGTTTCATCTGACAGCAGTTTAAAAAATTGATGAGGTAACATATTCAACCTTAAATATGGATATACGCATTTCCATATATTATAAATAGAAAGATGCAAAGATCAAGGATAAAAGACAAAATGTCATAAAAGATTCATATTAAAATTAAAAATATAGTATGAAAAAGTCAGTAACATTCATTACTGACTTTATATAACCTGCTAAAAAATAAGCTTAATCTCTGCGGTCTTTTCTAACTTTATACTCATAATCCACATCGACAATAACTCGATATTCAACTTCACCGCGAGTTCTTGAATATTTTTCAACTTCAACTTCCATGTCTCTTATTTTAGTACTATTTTTTAGTAGATAGTCATTTGTTGTTTGTATATTTTGGCTTAACGTATAAGGAGATTCTGAATTTAGTTCATCCATGATGCTATATCCAGCATCTAACGCTTGCGCTTCACTCTGATACCCTTCCGACTTAATCGTAGAATTAGTAGTAAGTGTATGAATACCTGCAAACACAGTTGAACTCATGACTAATGTGCTTGCAATTATGGCTAATTTTTTCATATTGACCTCTCTTGCGTATTATTTATTGCTATACAAGTATAGTCACAAAAATAAATACTGATAACAATATCAATAATTAATTTTCTAATCGAGTTAACGTCAATCAAGAGTACAACTAGCTAACCGCGCAGTGGTTCACTTAGTGTGCATAATGAAGGTTATATTCCCATACCAACTTGGAAATAAAGTGCAGTATCTTCTTCACTAAACGCTAAATCGATCCCTGTTTTCATACCATAGCGACGAGCGATTAGATAACGAAATCCAATCCCATAAGCGTATTGTTCATCCTCTTTAAATAAAGAATTATGATGTGATGATGCATACCCTAAACCAGCAAAAACATTACTCGACCAACGAATATTCCATTGGTAGTTAACTTGCCCTTCAAGCGATAACGTCTGCTCACCTTGGTATCTATTTCTTGCTATACCACGCAGTTAAATATCAGGATACGCTGGTGGAGGAAGAAGGCTTTCGTCGGTATACAGTGATTTATAATACCCTCTCATCGCTAGAGACCATTGCGATGTCAGTGTCCAATAATGGTGGCCTTTAATGTTTAACGTATCAAAATCATAATCGCTTCCAATACCATCTCTAAACCAGAGATATTCGACGGTATAGTTCACCCCTTTCGTTGGATTCAAAAAATTATTCTTTGTATCGTACTCCATTAACAAACCAACCCCTGATCCTGTCGGAGTCGTATTTCCTAATCGATTTAAAATTTCATCTGCATTCGGGTGGCTATTGATACTCAACTCCGGTTGAAAGTACTTTTGTACAATACCCAAAAAAAGCGGTGAATCATCAATACGAAACTGAAGCTGTTGCATACCACCACCGCCACGCATACCAAATTCTACACCGCTATTTCCAACAATGGGCTCTAACGCTCCTGCATTATTCTTTTGGCGATAAAACGTCATATTCATATCACCATAAGCCAAACCACCCAGGTAACGGATGCTATCTTTATTCCAGGTTCGTCTATGCCCTACAAACCCCATCCATGTGCCATTTTCTGTTGCTAAGCCCCCAGCAACCGTTATTGCAGGAGTTAATAGCTGAGCACCTCCATCCAAAGAAGTTGCCGCCAATTGTTTACGCTTTTCTCTTTGCTTCTCAGATTCATGTAAAAACACACCAGCAAAACCAAAGCCATAACCTAAAGCTGGCTCAGTAATTAAAATAGGCATGGGAAGAAAACCATAAGCGTTTTCGGCGAGGCACTCCCCCATATCGAGGCTTCCATCAATGGGATCAGTAAATTCAATCGCAGAAGAAGCGAGAGGGATACTCAATAAAGTTAAAAGTGATAATCGAGATATAAAAAACGGCATCTAAAACATCCATATTTAAGAGGCGAAGAGTATGGTTCAGGTACTCATTTCTATTGAGATAAGTATTGGCAATAAACAGATTAAAAACAAATAAATGGGTTAAAAACAAACGATTTCATTAAGAATTGTAAACGGGTTCAAACTTATGAATGACTCTCCAAGAGCATTCATTTACTCACGCTCATTTATTACCATTACGTAAAAGTGATTTTCATTTAAACCCTATTATCACTAATTAAGAAATAAATATAATAGCCGCATTGACACTCAGCACACACTGTTGCGCTCTGTAATGAAGATTATTCTTTGGCTTATTTTCGAGTGAGTTAGCTCCTCTTTAAGCCAAAATATTGTGAGAAAAATGCTATGTCCCGAATCATTGTTGTAGGCGGTGGCGCTGCTGGCCTAGAGCTATCGACCTTATTAACTAAATCAACCCGTAAAGAAGATGAAATCATTCTGGTTGAGCCTGAAACACATCACTACTGGAAACCTCGTTTACACGAAATCACAGCAGGTACTTTCGATAGTGATTTAGATTCAGTCTGTTATTTCACTCACGGGGCTCATCACGGTTACCAGCATTATCAAGGTGCGATGACGGGAATCGACCGTGAAAACCAAACGTTATTAGTGCGTCGTCCTGATGGTACAGAATCAGGCTTAAACTATGATTATCTTGTGGTTGCCATTGGTGCAATCAGTAATGACTTTAATACGCTAGGCGCTCAAGACCACTGCCTATTTTTAGATTCAGCAGGTCAAGCACGCCAAGCGTGGAATCAAATTAGCCAAATCTTACGTGAAGGCAAAAACAGCACAATAAACATTGTAGGAGCTGGCGCTACTGGTGTTGAGTTAGCGGCCGAATTAGCTCGAGTAAGTAAAAAATTAAAACGCTATAACGCTTCATCTTTAAGTATTAATTTAATTGAAGCGGCACATCGTGTATTACCTAATAGCCCACAAAAAATGTCTGATAAGGTATTAAAAGAGCTAGAAAAAAGTGGCGTAAATGTATTACTAGAAACTCGCATTAGTGAAGTAAGCGCAAACGGTATGCGAACGGATGTTGATAAATTTCTTGGTGCTGATATCCAATTTTGGGCTGCGGGTGTAAAAGCACCGGATTGGCTAAATGGTATTGGGAACTTAAGCTACAACCGTATGAACCAAATTAACGTGAACCAAAATCTGAGCTCAACCGAAGATCCTCGTATCTTTGCTATTGGTGATTGCGCAGCTATTCCACAGCCAGATGGTTCTTTTGTTCCACCAAAAGCTCAAGCCGCTAACCGTACAGCAGTTCATTTAGCTAAAAGCTTAGGTCGTTATTTACGAGGTAAAGAGTTAACGGATTTTACCTTCCAAGACAGTGGAATGGTGGTTGCTGTTGGTCATCACTTTGCCGTTGGTACTTTTGCTTCGGGGACACGCTTAGAAGGAAAATTAGTGTTACAAGGTCGATTAATTCGCCGTTTATACGACACAATTTTCCGCCTACACCAATGCACAGTGACAGGAATGTTTACGGTCTCTCGCTTAATGATCACTAAGCGCTTAAAGGCCTTCTTTAAACCAGCAGGAATTTAATTTCCATTTAAATTTACGCTTGTAAATGCATAAATAAAAACGACAGGCTACAAAGACTGTCGTTTTTTATTTCAAAAAAGAGTAATAAAGTTCAATGGGGTATAACATTTAATACTTGAAGGCTAAACTTTAATCTAAATATCTTTTTTAATAATAACCTTCTCTTCTATACTTTTTAGAGAGCTTCTATCACGGTGAATTTAGTTATGATTATCCCACAAATACGGATAACTGAAAATACATTCCCAGAGGCTGAACTTGTCCAAATATGGTCAAAAGAACCAATATAATGCATGGTACTCCGCAAAAATCCAAGAAATATAGACAACCCATCCCTTTGATATAATTAACATTTCACAAGAGCTTTGTTTTTTATTATTTTTATAAACATATTTACCTTTTTGTATTATCCATATTCACATAATATGCTGAAATATCTTAAACATTGAATTTACATAATGAACAAGCTAAGAATCAAATCCCTTTCTCATCGAATCGCACTCGGTATTGTGTGTGTTATTGCTCTAGCATGTTCTATTGCTGGTTGGCAGGCGTATCAAAATTTTTCATCTATCGCTCGTTCCGAGCTAGCTCAGGGAATGACCAGTATCGTGACCGAGCGTAGCTTAATCACGCAAGGATACTTTGAGCGATTCCAATCAAAAGTAGATGCATTCGCGAATGTGCCCGTACTAAAGAACTTTGCTGGTAACCGAACAACGACGGAAGATCCACAATCTAATTCAGACTTCCTTCAAGTTAATACTTTTATTGAAGATATGAATCATCAAGACCCACAGTTATACAGCCTTTTTTATGCAGTAAGTGCGACTAGCGAATATTTTGATAAATCTGGCCGTTATTATGACCCATCAGCCAATTTACAAGATCGCCCTTGGTGGAAGCGATCGGTAAGTGAAGGCAAGGCTTGGGCCGCAACCGTAATTGATATTCGCTCAGGTCAAATGAGTGGCTCTATCTATATGCCAGTTTATCAAGATAATAAACTTGCTTATATTGCTGGTGCTGACATCAAGCTAGAAGCCTTACAAAAGTTATTACTAAGTAAAACTAACTATGGTGATGATGCTGAATTACTTGTTTTTGATGATGAAGGTAAAGTGATTCTTTTTTCTGATATGAAAGAAAAGGACTCAAAAGAACTGACACTTCAATTATTAGATCAAGAAAACCCAGGCATAGCTCAACTGAATAATTCAAATGTAGCAACTGATGCTTTACTTAATCTGACATTAAAAGAGCAGCCTTATTATGCCGTTGTACATGATATTTCAGTCGCCCATCCCAACTTATCATGGCATCTAGCTATATTGGTTCCTCAATCGCAACTTGATAACCAATTATCCAATTTAATGCGTAATGTATTACTCGGCTCTTTCTTAGTAATCATTATTGTGGGTATGACCGTTATGTTCGTCATTAACCGCTCGCTACGTAATGTTAATACTATTGCTAATGAACTGGTTGCTCTTTCTCAAGGCGAAGGGGATCTAACGCGTCAGTTAGCTATTACCTCTAACGATGAACTTGGGCAATTAGCGCATGGGTTTAATGGTTATAACGCTAAAATTAAAGATATCATCAATGAATCAAAATTAGTGTCTACCGATGTTGCTGTAACAACACATAGCGTGAGTAATGCATTATTAAAAGCCTCTCGTGATATGGAAGAACAACGCTCTGAACTAGCCGTTATTGCGACAGCAACGACAGAAATGGATCATGTAGTCAAAGACATTGCACAAAATGCAGAGATGACTCGCCAGCATGTTTCGGAAGCGAAAAATCACGTTGAGCATGCCCGATCCCTTACTGAGGGAGCAAATGCGCAAGTACAAACGTTAAACACAGCACTCATTCATTCTGAATCTGGCGTAAATGCTCTTCTTGTAGATGCAAAACAGATTGGGGATGTATTGCGTGTAATCCAAGAAATAGCAGATCAGACTAACCTTTTGGCGCTGAATGCAGCCATTGAAGCAGCTCGCGCTGGTGAGCTTGGACGTGGATTTGCAGTTGTTGCAGATGAAGTACGAAGTTTAGCAAGTAAAACGCAACAATCGACCCACAATATTCAGCAAATTATTGAAGGTATTCAGAGTAATACACAAAGTGTTGCAAATGACATGGCAACAAATCGAAAAAGCGCAGATCAAACTTCCGATAAAATGGAACAGATCACCCAAGCTCTATTAATTTTAATGCAATCATTTGAAACCGTTTCAATGCAAGCAGAACAAGTTGCATGTGCGACTTCGGAGCAAGCCGAAGCGGTAAAAGAAATTGAACGTAATGTCACCCAAGTTAATCAATTATCACTATCAGCTGATGAAAGCATTGCTGGCATCACAATCGAAGCGAAAGAGCTTCATAGTAAAAGTGACGATTTGAATACATTACTATCACGATTCAAAACCCAATAACTTACCTAAATAATCCTTTAAAACGCCGTGCTAACAACACGACGTTAATTTACTTACTCTACCGTTACCGCTTTCGCTAAGTTACGAGGCTGATCAACATCCGTCCCTTTAATTAAGGCAACATGGTACGAAAGTAACTGCATCGGGATGGTGTAGTAAATTGGCGCAGTAATATCACTCACATGCGGCATGGTAATGATCTTCATGCTTTCATCCGCTTCAAAACCTGCTTGTTCATCAGCAAATACATAAAGTAAACCACCACGAGCACGGACTTCTTCTACGTTTGATTTTAGTTTCTCTAATAAATCATTGGTTGGTGCAACCACCACTACTGGCATTTCTGCATCAATAAGCGCTAATGGGCCATGCTTTAACTCACCTGCCGCATACGCTTCAGCATGAATATATGAAATTTCTTTAAGCTTCAAAGACGCTTCAACCGCAATTGGGTAAAACTCACCACGGCCTAAAAATAGCGTGTGTTGTTTGTCTGCAAAATCTGGTGCTAACGCTTCAATCTCTTTATCAAACGATAACGCTTGTTCAATTTGAGCAGGCAATGCATGCAAAGCTTCAACTATCTCTTTCTCTTTCTCTTTTGAAATACGATTTTGTTGTTTACCTAATGCTGTTACCAACATAAGCAATGCAGCAAGCTGAGTTGTAAATGCTTTGGTTGACGCTACACCAATTTCAGTTCCTGCTCGTGTCATAAAGGCAAAATCTGACTCACGAACCAGAGAAGAGCCTGCTACGTTACATACTGTCATTGCGCCCATGTAGCCACGTTCTTTAGCTAAACGAAGTGCTGCTAACGTATCAGCCGTTTCACCAGATTGAGATAAGGTAATTAATAAACTATTTGGACGAGTCACAAATTTACGGTAACGAAACTCAGAAGCAATTTCCACATCACAACTCACACCCGCCAATGATTCAAACCAATAACGAGCCGTCATCCCTGCATTGTAAGAGGTACCACAAGCAATAATTTGTACGTGTTCAACTTTATTTAAAATCTCAACCGCGTTAACACCAATACTCTCAGTTACCACTGAATCGTGAGTAATACGCCCTTCCATTGTGTTGATAAGCGCTTTAGGCTGTTCAAACACTTCCTTTTGCATAAAGTGACGGTATTGACCTTTATCACCCGCATCGTGCTCAGCGTTTGATTCTATTACTTCACGTTCTACTCGTTCACCGCGGGCATCGAAAACCACCACATCACGACGAGTAATCTCTGCAACATCGCCTTCTTCAAGATACATAAAGCGACGAGTCACGTTGAGTAAGGCAAGTTGATCAGAAGCCAAGAAATTTTCACCAACACCACGACCAATCACAATTGGACTACCAGAACGAGCAACCACAAGACGCTCTGGATCACGACGATCCATAACCACAGTACCGTAAGCACCTTCTAATTGTTTTGCTGTTTTTTGTACTGCTTCAATTAATGAATCTGAAGTACGTAACTCCCACTCCACTAAATGTGCAATCACTTCAGTATCAGTTTGAGATTCAAAAACATAACCACGTTCTTGCAATAATGAACGCAATGTTTCATGGTTTTCAATAATGCCATTATGAACAATCGTAATATCGCCAGAGACATGAGGATGTGCATTGATTTCAGAAGGCTCACCATGCGTTGCCCAACGGGTATGAGCGATGCCTGTACCGCCAACGACATGAGATCCTTCTACTGCATTAGCCAGTTCTTTTACCTTACCCAAGCGACGTAAACGTGTGTAGCTATTTCCAGTCGCATCAGCTCCTGCATCAACAACCGCAACCCCTGCAGAATCGTAGCCGCGATATTCTAAACGACGTAATCCTTCAACTAAAATCTCCGCTACATCTCTTTGTGCAACAGCACCTACGATCCCACACATAGCAATACTCCAATTATTCTAATCTTAAATTCTAGGTTTTAAGAAGCCTATTATTGCTTCTTAGGTTATAAATAACCGTTGATTGGCAGCAAAAAATATCAACGGTGTCATATAAATTAAATCACTGAGCTCTGATGACTCGTACATTATGTGATTCAATTTTCTGTTGCTGTTCTTGGCTTAAATCGTTATTGGTGATCAACACATCAATGCTGTCCCATGGCAATTCAACGTTAGGGATTTTTCGACCAATTTTTTCAGATTCCACCATTAAAATAACTTCACGAGCCACTTCAGACATCACGCGGCTTAAACCCACTAATTCATTAAATGTGGTTGTTCCGCGTTCCAAATCAATCCCATCAGCACCAATGAACAGCTGATCAAAATCATAGGATCTTAAAACCGATTCGGCCACTTGACCTTGAAATGAATCAGAATGACTGTCCCATGTACCACCCGTCATTAATAACGTTGGCTCGTTTTCAATTTCTTGCAGCGCATTAGCAACGGGTAATGAGTTGGTCATCACCACTAAGCCATTTCGTTTCGATAATTGATTAATTAATGCCGCGGTTGTGCTACCGCTATCAATAATGATCCGATTATGATCTTTAATCAGTTCTACCGCTGCTGTGGCTATAGATAACTTTCGATTCGAAACTTCTTCACAAGTGTCTTCTTGTATAATATTTGATGGCATTAAAACCGCTCCGCCATACTTACGCATCAGTAAACCATTCTTTTCTAATTCTGTTAGGTCTTTTCTAATGGTCACTTCAGAGATATCAAATAAATCAGAAAGATATTCGACGCTAACTTCACCTTGTTCTGTTAGTAGGGAAAGGATCATATGACGGCGTTGTTTCGTGTTTCTTTTTGACATAACAAACTCAATAAGTTTCGATTTGAAAGAAGTTTAGTTTCGTTTCATTTAATTGTCTAGCCCTTCAAATTAATTCGTTTTAAATATTAAGATCCCATCAAAAATGCCCGTTTATTTAAAATAAGAGATGAGTTAGAGAGACAGCGCAGACTTTAGCGACTAAAAATTGCTCAAAACCGAAGGGGATGTTAATTTTATTTAATCACTTATAAGGAATTTTGTAGCCATGGACGACAACTACACCATTATCATCGCGGACGATCACCCCTTATTTCGCAATGCGCTTTTTCAATCCATTCACATGGCAATCAGTGGTGCTAATTTAATAGAAGCGGATTCGCTTGAAGGGTTATTAACGGTATTACAAAAAGACTCCGATCCAGATTTGCTTCTATTGGATTTAAAAATGCCTGGTAGCAATGGGATGTCTGGATTAATACAACTTCGCTCTCAATATCCAGACCTGCCTATTGTTGTTGTATCAGCCAGTGAAGAACCTAGTATTGTTTCTCAAGTCAAAAGTCATGGTGCTTTTGGCTTTATTCCTAAATCTAGCGATATGAAATCACTTATTGCAGCCTTAAATCAAATTCTTGCTGGTGATTCCTATTTCCCTGCAGGGTCAATAAAAAATTCAGCAGCGTGCGATGATCTCGCGACGAAAATTGCGGCACTAACTCCTCAACAATACAAAGTGCTTGGTATGCTATCTGATGGCTTACTTAATAAACAAATCGCTTATGATTTAGACGTATCAGAAGCCACGATAAAAGCGCACATGACGGCAATATTTAGAAAATTGGGCGTTAAAAATCGCACTCAAGCGGTTATTTTATTGCAACAAACGGAAAGTTAACCTTGATATAACACTCTAGCCGTTAAAATAAGTTAGGTTGCCCATTCATTATTTTAATCCCTCTGCGTAACCTAACCTCTGGGAGAACCCATGATAAGTATCCTCATCACTCAATTTGTTGTTCTTTGGGCAGTCATTGACCCTATAGGATCCGTTCCTGTCTATCTTTCACAAACTCAACACCTAACCGCTAAACAACGTAAAGTCGTAGCTCTTAAAGCGGTAGCGATCGCGACGGCTGTACTTTTATTTTTCCTTGTTATTGGTCAACTTCTCTTAGAAGCAATGCAAATTCCTTTGCCTGCCTTTCAGGTTGCTGGCGGGTTAGTCTTATTAATCTTTGCTCTTACTATGATTTTTGGTGAGAGCAAGCCAGATCAAGAACAGAAGATGAGCGAGGAACTAAGTCATTCAGATCTAGCAGATTTAGCGGTTTATCCTTTAGCTATCCCATCAATCGCCTCGCCCGGCGCTATGATGGCCATTGTGATGCTAACCGATAATTCTCGCTATTCTTTTTTAGATCAGTCAATTACAGCAGCAGTCATGATTGTAGTTCTCGTCATTACGTTATGTTTATTACTTGGTGCAACGTTTATCCATAAGGTAATTGGCAACGTTGGTGCCGCGATTATTAGCCGCGTTATGGGATTAATCTTAGCCGCTGTTGCCGTTAACAATTTACTGCTTGGTATTAAAGACTTCTATTTTTAGTTATGAATATACCTTAGACCTTGGTATTAATTAACATAAAATTAACACATCAATTCCCGTAGTCACCTCACATAAAACGCTCATATTTTGGGCGTTTTTCTTTATCTGCTCGACTAAAGTTGCACTGCTTTCTTCTCTTCTCACTGCTAATCTCTTTTTGGTTACATATTATTAACATAAAAAAGGAGCTGGCTATGGCGTTCGAAACAAAAGAACAAGCACAAGCCTATTGGAAGGAAAATCTAGGGATCATGGGTGGACTGCTTGCGATCTGGTTCTTAGTCTCATACGGCGCAGGGATATTATTTGTTGATGCACTTAATACCGTTCAATTTGCTGGATTCAAATTGGGGTTCTGGTTTGCACAACAAGGGTCTATCTATACCTTTGTCGCACTGATCTTTATCTATGTTGCTCGCATGAATGCGCTAGATAAAAAATACAACGTACAAGAAGATTAAGAGGAATTATCATGGGTATCCAAACTTGGACGTTTATATTAGTCGGTATCACTTTTGCTCTCTATATCGGAATTGCAATTTGGGCTCGCGCCGGATCAACCAGTGAGTTCTATGTGGCAGGTGGCGGGGTTCACCCTGTTGCTAATGGCATGGCAACCGCGGCAGATTGGATGTCTGCGGCGTCATTCATTTCAATGGCCGGTATCATCTCCTTTGTTGGTTATGATGGTGCTGTGTATCTTATGGGCTGGACCGGTGGCTATGTACTATTAGCGCTTTGTCTTGCTCCTTATCTACGTAAATTTGGTAAATTCACCGTGCCAGATTTTATCGGTGAACGTTACTACTCTCGAACCGCTCGTATGGTTGCCGTGTTCTGTGCCATCTTTGTTTCTTTCACTTATGTGGCAGGACAAATGCGTGGTGTTGGCGTGGTGTTCTCACGATTCCTAGAGGTTGATATTAATATCGGTATCATTATTGGTATGGGGATCGTATTTTTCTATGCGGTACTGGGTGGCATGAAAGGCATCACTTATACGCAGGTTGCTCAATTCTGTGTCCTCATTTTCGCCTTCCTTGTTCCTGCGGTTTTCACCTCTATTATGATGACAGGTAACGTATTCCCTCAAATTGGTATGGGATCAACCGTTACTGGATCTGAAGTCTACTTATTAGATAAGTTGGATGGATTAACGACTGAACTCGGGTTCACCCCATATACTGACGGCTCTAAAAGCATGGTTGATGTCTTCTTTATCTGTGCAGCACTAATGGTGGGTACCGCAGGGCTTCCTCATGTAATTATCCGCTTCTTCACAGTACCTCGTGTTAAGGATGCACGTATCTCTGCGGGCTGGGCATTACTGTTTATCTCATTCTTATACACCACTGCACCTGCGGTTGCTGCATTTGCTCGTGTAAATATGATTGAAACCATTAATGGTCCAGATAGCCAAGGGGTTACTGCGGCTGATGCACCAAGCTGGTATAAAAACTGGGAAGACACAGGCCTTGTTGGTTGGGATGATAAAAATGGCGATGGCAAAATGTTTTACTCTGGTGATGAACGTAATGAAATGGACATCAACCGAGATATCATCGTACTGGCGTCACCTGAGCTAGCAAGTTTACCAAACTGGGTTGTGGCACTATTAGCTGCGGGTGGCTTAGCCGCTGCATTATCAACGGCTGCAGGTCTACTACTGGTAATCTCGACGTCTATCTCTCATGATTTATTGAAGAAAGGCTTTAAGCCTAACATGACCGATAAACAAGAACTGCTCGCCGCGAGATTGGCTGCCGTGGTTGCTATTATTGGTGCTGGTTACTTAGGGATAAACCCACCGGGCTTTGTAGCACAGGTGGTTGCCTTCTCCTTCGGCTTAGCAGCAGCGTCCTTCTTCCCTGCGATTATCTTGGGTATTTTCTATAAGAAGATGAATAAGGAAGGGGCGATTGCCGGTATGATTTCTGGTGTTACCTTTACCACGGCTTATATTGTTTACTTTAAGTTCATTAACCCTGCTGCAAGCACACCTGATAACTGGTGGTTTGGTATCAGCCCTGAAGGGATTGGTACACTAGGTATGTGTGTGAACTTCATTGTTTCAATTGCAGTAAACAAAGTGACAGCAGAAGTGCCTAAAGATGTGCAGGACCTTGTGGAATCAATTCGTTTCCCTAAAGGTGCAGGTGAAGCACACGATCATTAATTGTATATAAATAACGTCAGATATTGGCTAAGCAAAGGGAGTTAGTGAATGCTAACTCCCTTTTATTTCATTTAACTTTTAGCTATTTATATCAATACAATCGCGCTTATTAATCCATGATTACTTTCTAACATGACGATTCAACACCGCTCTTAACTTTAAAGGTTTAACCGGTTTTGCAATAAACCCAAATCCATTCGTTTTAATACTTTCCAATAAATCATCGGTTTTATCCGCACTGATCATCACCCCTTCAAATGCATTCCCTAAACGTAAACGGCATTGTTGTAATACCTCAAGTCCTGTTCTGTCGTTATCCAATCGATAATCAGAGAAGATCACATCTGGCACCCAACCCTCTTCTAGACAACGCAGGCTACTCATTAAATCGGTGGCGGTTTTTACTTCACAGCCCCATCGAGATATCAATGACTCCATACCAATAAGAATATCTGGTTCATTATCAACACATAGCACTCGAACTAAACTCAATGGTAATTCAGGCTTTTGCTCTATCGTAGGCGCATTACTCTCAAGCAGTACGCCTCTATCAAGTGTGACTGAAAATACCGAACCTTGATTAAGCCATGAACGCAATGAAATTGTATGTCCAAGCACATGAGAAATACCACGAGCAATGGCTAAACCTAAACCTAAGCCTTGGTCAGCCCGGCTTTGATCGACCCGAGTAAACTCATCAAAAATGGCTTGTTGTTTTTCTTCAGGGATACCAATTCCACTGTCCCATACATCCAAACGTATTTGACCTTTGACCCTTCTTGCTCCAAGTACCACTTTACCTTGAGGATTATATCGAAACGCATTAGTTAAAAAGTTTTGCACGACTCGGCGTAAGAGTTTTGGATCGGATTCCACCACCACATTTGAATGAATAACCGTAAAGTCAATGCCTTGCTGCTTGGCTAACGCACCAAACTCCGCTTCCAAATTAGAAAACAGACTGTTTAATGAAAAACTTTGAACATGTGTTTCTAACTTACCGGCTTCTAAGCGAGAAATATCGAGTAAATCCCCAATCAGCTCTTCAGCGGCGCCTAACGCTCTTTCAATATGGCCTGATATTTTTTTTGTTTCTACTTCTTGGGCAACTTCACTCAATGAAGAGGCAAATAAACGTGCAGCATTTAAAGGCTGCATTAAGTCATGGCTAACAGCGGCAAGTAAACGACTTTTCGATTGAGACGCCAATTCGGCGCTTTGGGTTGCACCAACCAATCGCTGGTTTAATTTTTCTAACTCTTTGGTGCGTTCGTGAACGCGCGACTCGAGAGTTTCATTGGTCTCTTTTAATGCTTTTTCTGCCTGCCTAAATACAGTGATATCTGTAAAACTCATCACAAATCCACCACTGGGCATCGGGTTACCTTGCACTTCAATAACCTGACCATCAGGGCGAATACGAGAAGAGACATGACGAGTTCCTCGCTCTAAATGCTCCACTCGTCGCTGAACGTGTATTTCAGGATCTCCCGGTCCACACAAACCTTGCTCTGCATTGTGACGGATCACATCAGCTATTGGTCTACCCACTTGAATTAATCCTGAAGGGAAAGTAAATAACTCCAAGTAACGTTGATTCCATGCAACCAATTTCATCTGCTTATCAACCACGGCGATCCCTTGGCTAATGTGCTCAATCGCTCCTTGCAATAAACCACGGCTAAAATCATACAACTCAGAGGCTTCATCAACGATGGTTGCCACCTCTTCCAACTGCATATTTCTGCCTTGTAAAGCTGAAGTAAGAACCAAACGAGAAGAAGAAGCGCCAAATACGCCAGCCAGTACACGCTCGGTATGGCGAATTAGTGCAGAGCTTGCCTGTTGTTGCGGCAATAAGGATTCATCATTCTGTTGAGAGAATTGGCGAAAGGCTTTTTGAGCACGTCGGCGACCAACAAACCGTGAAGCCAACATTTCTAATTCCCCCACCGTAACGCGAGTTTGATAAACACTGACATCTTCATTTTCTGGCAAAGGAGCGCCAACAAATGCAGCCGCTTGTAAACGCTCGCTTAATGATGCCCGAGTGATTGATGAAACAAGAATAAATAATAGGGTGTTAAGACCTAAACTAAGCATCATTCCCCAATCTGAGGTTTTCACCTCTAGCTGCTGCAACCATTCAGGAGGAGTGATTAACCATAATAAAACGTTATTTTCAGCACTGCCTGCTAACATTTGAGTTTGGCTCATCAGAGTAACAACCCAAATTAAAAAGCCGATAATTAACCCTGCATACACGCCTTTTTTGTTGGCATTTCGCCAATACAATCCACCAATTAACGCTGGTGCAAATTGAGCTATGGCCGCAAAAGCTAATAAGCCAATGACCGACAGTGAATCAATCGAATCAAGTGCTTGGTAAAAACCCCACGCCGCTAATAACAGTAATAGAATAAGCACACGTCTAATCGTTACTAATAATTTAGAAAAATGCCCGAACGATCGTCCTGTGGTTTTTACTCGACGTAATAGCAAAGGTAAAACTAAATCATTCGATACCATAATCGCCAGTGCAATGGTAGATACGATAACCATGCCACTGGCGGCTGAGGTTCCACCAACAAAAGCCAGTAATGCCATATTCTCAGCACCAACCGACAACGGCACGCTAATAACAAAACTATCACTAATACCACCAGAGAGCAGAGCTTGTCCAGCCCAAGAGATAGGTAGCACAAATAGGCCAATTAATATTAGATAGAGTGGAAATACCCAACGCGCCATTCGTAAGTCTTGCGCCTGCTCATTCTCTACAACCGTGGTGTGAAACTGGCGCGGTAAACAGATTATCGCCGCCATTGTTAAGATCGTATGGAATAAAAGCGTAATGAGATTGGGGGATTGGTAGGTTTCTTTGGCAATAGAAATTAAATCAACATTAGCATCAGAATAAGCCAAATAAAGAATGAAACCGCCGACCGCAAGAAAGGCGACCAATTTCACTATCGACTCAAAGGCAACAGCCATCATCAAACCACGATGATGCTCTGTCGTATCAATATGTCGAGTACCAAAAAGAATCGTAAATACAGCAAGGGCACCGCCAACAAACCAAGAAATATGCCCATCTTGATAACCTAAATCCAGAGCCAAATTAGGCGCAACAAGATCAAGCCCCATAGTGATGCCCCTCAATTGCAATGCAATATAAGGCAGTATCCCAACAACAGCGATAATCGTGATCACCCCCGCTAATCCTTGAGATTTCCCATATCGTGCAGCAATAAAATCAGCTATCGAGGTGATATGCTCTCGCTTAGCAATCAAGATAATTCTGGCAAGAAATCGCCATGCAAATACAAACACAAAAATAGGAGCAAGATAAATGGGAAGGAAAGACCACGGGTTATTAGTGGCTTGGCCTACGGTGCCATAAAAGGTCCATGAGGTGCAGTAAACCGCTATAGAGAGGCTATAAATCCACGGGCGATATTGCGCTAGCCACCCTTTTTGTCTATCGCCATACCAAGCAATTAAAAACAATAATCCTAAATACGCCAGCGACACTGGCACCACAATCCATCCTTGTGTCATCACTCATCCTTGGTGATACCACTCTAGTGCCATAAAAAAACGCTAGAAGGGTACAAATACTCTGTAGCACCATTCTAGCGTTATAATTGTCGCTTGTTTTTTACTCAAGCCTACAAATGTGATTAAGGCCTACTTATCGGTCACTTTATCCAATTTAATCAGTAAAGCAAACGAACCCATTGCTGCCATTAACCAGAAAATATTGGCTCCCCACGCTTCATAGCCCCAACCACTTAATGTCGTCATTAGCGCAATAAATGCCCCTAACGGAATCGCATTGTATAATGCTTGCAAAGGGATCATCTTATTTTGAGGGAAGCGTTGAATGTATTGGATTGCTGCCAAATGAGCCATTGCAAATGTCACCCCGTGTAAAGCTTGAACTAACACTAACGCAAACAGTTCTGTCGTTGCTGCAGTTAACCCCCAACGAACCATCACCCCAACTGCAGCCACTTTAAATAGTGTTGATACCTTCCACCCTGCAAACAGTCGCTTACTAAACGCAAATACCATGACTTCAGCCACAACACCAAGACTCCACAAGTAACCAATCGTACTTTCTTGATAGCCTGATTCTTTCCAGTAGATAGAACTAAAACTGTAATATGCTGCGTGGCTACCTTGAATTAGCGAGACTAAAATAATGAACTTTAATACTGGCGTTTCGGTTAATAGTGCAAGTAATGGTGGACGAGTTTGATCTTCTTCAGACACCGAGACTGGCATTGGGTTTGGGTTTCGCATCACTAAAAACAGTGCCGCTAATATCCCAGCAATCGCGGTATACACGATCATGTCAGTACCGAACCCTGAGACTAAATAGCCAACAACCGTAGAGCCCGCGATGAAACTCACTGAGCCCCATAAACGAGTACGTCCATAATCTAATAAATTATTCTTCGCGTAATAGTTTGTCATCGCATCAGACAATGGAACTGCAGGACCACAGGATAAATTAAAGAGCACGGTGACAAATGCCATCCACCAGAAACTCCCTCCATTAATTAAAAACAAACCAAGGGCGATTAATGAGGCGAAAGTAAGAATTCGTAACGCGGGAAGTAAATATTCCACTTTATGCAAACGTGGCGTGATCACTAAGTTCGCCACACAACGCGTCGCAAACCCGAGGCCAATTAATACACCAATATCCCCTGCTGAGACGCCTTGTTCTTCAAACCACAACGCCCAAAATGGTAAATAAACACCATAGGCAAAAAAGAACCCACCAAAGTATTGAGAGATCCAAGCAAAAGGAGAAACGCGAAACATGACAATGTCCAAAGGGAATAAAAGAGACGTTCATTATGGCATTGTATGGGTTTATAAAAAGGGAAAAACGAATTGAAAAAAACTGCACCTTTTAAAATGTGACTTCACCTTCAATTTTCACGCTCTTTATGAAAACTCTAGACTAAAGTCGTCTTCATTCTTATTGCATATCTAGCGAGAATAAGGGAAATCATCAATTAAAGGGTGGAGCTATGCCAAGTGAACTCAATTTCTCAATTGCTCCATTTAATACCCTAACAGCAAACCAGAAAGAGCAATTAACGCGTCATGTCGACATTGCTTACTTTCGTGAAAATGACATTATTTTACATCAAAGCCAATCCTCAGAAAGCTTATACATTATTATCAAAGGCGTAGTTGAAGAGCGATCTAACGACAGTGGAGAGATCTATGCTCATTACACTCATGATGATATTTTTGATGTCAGATCCCAACTCGAAGGCTCAGTAAAGCATTGCTATCACGCCCTTGAAGATACATTATGTCACCTTATTCCTACCGAAGTGTTTCTTTCCATTTATCACGAAAATGCTGATTTCTCTGCTTATTTCAATGGCAGTTTAGCGAAACGTAAAGCGCTTCTCACTCAAGCAAATCAACAACAAAATTTAGCCGAATTTATTCTGACAAAAATTGATGATGATACGATTCAAACCGCCATTTCTGTCGATTGGAATACATCATTAAAACAGGTCACACATTTACTTAAAGAACATAATATTGATGCCCTTTTTGTAGAACTAAACCAATACGACCCAAGGCATAAAGGAAATAAATACTCATTGCCGATCGGGATCATAACCCGCACCGACTTATTACACGCATTAGTTCTGAATAATCACGAGCCGAACCACCCTGTAGGTCCAATTGCAACCTACCCTATCGTATCGATACAAAAACACGACTACCTTTTTAATGCCATGACCCTAATGACTCGCCACCACGTAAAAAGAGTGGCTGTATTAGATAATCAGCAATTAGTTGGTATGCTCGATATGACTCAGGTATTAAGCCTTTTCTCAACGCACTCTCACGTCTTAACACTTCGCATCGCCAGAGCCCAAAGTATTGAAGAGCTTGCCATTGCTGCTAATAGCCAAACCCAGCTTATTAATACCTTATTAAATAACGGCATTCGAACGCGATTTATCATGGAATTAATTTCTACGGTTAATGAACAGATCATTGAAAAAGCATTTAGTTTAACCATCCCCAAAGGGCTTCATGATCACTGCTGTTTAATTGTTATGGGCTCAGAAGGCCGAGGTGAGCAGATCTTAAAAACCGATCAAGATAACGCTTTAATCATTAAGAATGGCTTAGAGTGGCACCAAGTAAATGAATTAATGACCCAATTTACACAGACGTTATTGCAGCTTGGCTACCCTTTATGCAAAGGAAATGTCATGGTCAGTAACCCTCACTGGGTCAAAACAGAGCAAGAGTGGCAGCGTTATATTGAACGAATGTGCACAGAGCACAATGGTGAGAATATGATGAACTTAGCCATATTTTCTGATGCGCAAGCCGTTGCTGGTAATCGAGATTTACTGACGCCATTAAAGCAGAGCATAAGTCATCAGTTAAAAGATAACGAACTTGCCTTAAGCATTTTTACTCGCCCAGCACTGCAATTTACGGTGCCGTTAACTCTGTTTGGCAACGTCAAAAATAAAAAAGAAGGGATTGATATTAAACAAGGGGGTATTTTCCCCATTGTTCATGGTATTCGCGCGCTCTCCTTGGAACAAGGAATCGAAAAAACCAATACTTTTCAACGTATTGAAGAATTAAACTCACGCAAAGTTTTAGAGCACTCAACCGCAGATAACTTAACCGAAGCATTAAAATTATTTTTTAAATGGCGACTTCGTCATCAGTTAAAAAACAGCCAAAATAGAGTGTCTAATTACATTCACATTGAACAGCTCGATAGAACGGAAAGAGATTTACTTCGCCATAGTTTGCACGTAGTGAAAAAATTTAAAGAATGGCTTGGCTACCATTATCAAATAAGGGATTAAACGATGAATGCCCTACAGCGATTATGGTGGCGATATAAATTAAAAGACCACCCTCATCATTCTCTATTTTCATCCTATTCTGGTGATGAATTAGTCTCGATTGATTGTGAAACCACTAGCCTTGACCCTAACCACGCTGAACTGGTTTCTATTGCGGCCATTAAAATCAAAAATAATCGAGTATTAACCAGTCAAACCATTCACTTAAAACTAGCACCACCACAAAGTTTAAACTCTGATTCGATTAAGGTTCATCAGCTGAGACATCACGATCTCACCAGCGGGTTATCAGAAAAAGAGGCGCTTAATCAACTGATTCACTTTATTGGTTGTCGACCAATTGTGGGTTACCACATTCACTATGACAAAAAGATTTTAGACCGAGCCTGTTTACGTCACTTCAATCATCCTTTATCAAATTCATTAGTTGAAGTATGTCACCTCTATCATCATAAATTAGAACGACTACTACCAAACGCTTATTACGATCTAAGCATTGACGCTATTTCTAGACATTTAGACCTACCACAGGCCAAACGCCATGATGCATTAGAAGACGCCATTGCCGCCGCATTAATTTATGTGCGCTTAACTCATGGGGACTTTCCAGATTTGCCAACAATAAGGCTAGGCCATAACAAGCACTGATACACAGTTACTGATCTGCGTCTCAAAAACCAATACTCGTCATTCTGAAAATTCAGTAAACCTTTCTTTCTCTGACTAAAGTCTAATTGTTGAAAACCTATTTCTAACCGAAAGTAATATCAACCCGACCAATAAAAAAGCAGAGCCAATGATGGTGCTGCAATGAAATCCAGTCATAAATTGGATATTTGCTGTATTCACAAGGAGAATCAACATGAGTGACATTCACGTATACCCAGTCAATCAAGACATCGCTAACAATGCCCACGCAGATGATGAAAAATATCGTGAAATGTACCAGCAGTCCGTTATTAACCCTGAAGGTTTTTGGCGTGAGCATGGACAGATCCTTGATTGGATGACTCCTTATACAAAAGTGAAAAACACCTCTTTTGATACTGGCCATGTCGATATTAAATGGTTTGAAGATGGCGAATTAAATGTCTCGGTAAACTGTATTGACCGTCACTTAGCTACTCGCGGTAATGAAGTCGCGATTATTTGGGAGGGTGATGATCCACAAGATGACGCCTCAATTACCTTCAACGAACTCCATGAGCAAGTTGGTAAATTTTCAAATGCACTAAAAAGCCAAGGCGTTCGTAAAGGCGATGTGGTTTGTATTTATATGCCAATGGTGGCTGAAGCTGCTGTTGCTATGCTGGCTTGTACTCGTATCGGCGCAGTTCACACCGTAGTATTTGGGGGTTTTTCACCAGAAGCACTGGCTGGACGAATTGTCGATTCCGATGCAAAAGTGGTTATTACTGCCGATGAAGGCGTTCGTGGTGGTCGTACTGTTCCACTGAAAAAGAATGTCGATGATGCATTGAATAACCCTGAAGTAACCACCATTGAAAAAGTCGTTGTATTCCAACGTACAGGTAATGACATTGAGTGGAGTGAAGACCGTGATGTATGGTGGCACGAAGCAACGGCTGTCGCTTCTGCACACTGTGAGCCAGAAGCCATGAATGCCGAAGATCCTCTATTTATTCTCTATACTTCTGGATCTACAGGTAAACCTAAAGGCGTATTACATACCACAGGTGGCTACCTTGTTTATGCAGCCATGACCTTTAAATATATTTTTGATTATCAAGAAGGCGAAGTTTTCTGGTGTACTGCAGATGTTGGTTGGATCACCGGTCACACTTACTTAATTTATGGTCCTCTTGCAAATGGTGCAAAAACGATTTTGTTTGAAGGAGTACCTAATTACCCAAGCACTAGCCGCATGAGTGAAGTGGTCGATAAGCATAACGTAAATATTCTCTATACTGCCCCTACAGCGATTCGAGCATTGATGGCACAGGGCAATGATGCAGTCGAAGGAACGTCGCGAACCTCATTACGTGTCATGGGATCGGTTGGTGAGCCAATCAACCCTGAGGCATGGGAGTGGTATTACAACACGATTGGTGATGCTCGTTGCCCTATCGTTGATACGTGGTGGCAAACAGAAACCGGTGGTATTTTAATCTCACCACTACCAGGAGCAACCGCATTAAAACCAGGTTCAGCAACTCGCCCATTTTTTGGTGTGCAACCTGCTTTAGTCGACAATATGGGAAACATCCTTGATGGTGCGACCGATGGTAACCTGGTTATTACTGATTCATGGCCGGGACAGATGCGTACCATCTATGGTGATCATGACCGCTTTGAACAAACTTACTTTTCTACCTTTAAAGGCATGTATTTTACCAGTGATGGCGCACGACGTGATGACGATGGTTATTACTGGATCACAGGACGTGTTGATGACGTATTAAATGTTTCAGGTCATCGAATGGGAACCGCCGAAGTAGAATCCGCATTAGTGGCGTTTGATAAAATAGCTGAAGCGGCCATTGTTGGCGTACCGCATGACATTAAAGGACAAGCGATTTATGCCTACATCACCCTAAATTCAGGTGAAATTCCAAGTGCTGAACTGCATAAAGAAGTGAAAGATTGGGTAAGAAAAGAAATTGGTCCAATAGCCACGCCAGATTTCCTCCATTGGACAGATTCATTACCTAAAACTCGTTCAGGTAAAATTATGCGCCGTATTCTACGAAAAATAGCAACCGGAGATACTTCCAACCTTGGAGATACTTCAACCCTTGCTGATCCAAGCGTGGTTGATAAACTGATTGAAGAGCAAAGAAAAATCGCCTAGAACCATTCAATACAATCTAATTTTTATCTCAATGAGCCACTATTGTTCGCAATGGTGGCTTATTTCATGTGACGCCCTGCTCAAATTTACAGATATGTTATTTCTTTACTGATAACGTGCTAAGTAAACAAAATTTAAAACTGTATAATTGTTCAACAAAGTTGAAAGTATTTGTTAACTAACAAGTAAAATAACGGAACTTAACGGCCCTCTTTGCTTCTTATTATCATATTTGAATTAAAATATGTTTTATTCTCTTCTCATAAAGTGAGAACTTAGAGCTGATAAGACCAGTATTTTGCTGCGATTTGCTGTGATATTGTCTATAATTGCTTTTTATGAGCATTAGCAGTGTAATATTTGCAAAAACTCATCAAATCGAATATATAAATTATGCTTTTTTTACTTCAATAGTAAGAACAAGGAATTTAGCATCACAATGTCGACTCAATCGCGAATTTTAGTTCTCAATGGTCCGAACCTAAACCTATTAGGTCTTCGTGAACCGGCCCATTATGGCAATCAAAACTTAGAACAGATTGTTAATACTTTAACTATTCAAGCTAACGCATTGAATATTGAATTAGAGCATTTACAGTCAAATCGTGAATATGAGCTGATAGAAGCAATTCATAATGCTTATCAACGTATTGATTTCATTATCATCAACCCAGCTGCGTTTACGCACACTAGTGTCGCTTTACGCGATGCACTGCTTGGGGTTGATATTCCTTTTATTGAAGTACATTTATCAAATGTCCATGCACGCGAACCTTTTCGCCACCATTCTTATCTTTCTGATAAAGCGGTAGGTGTTATTTGTGGGTTAGGTGCTGATGGCTACGAATTTGCTTTGAATGCAGCAGCAAAACGTCTGCGTTCAAATTGATCACTGAATATAAACAGAAGAGATTACACAATGGATATCCGCAAAATTAAAAAACTGATTGAACTAGTTGAAGAGTCTGGCATTGCAGAACTTGAAATTTCTGAAGGTGAAGAGTCAGTACGCATCAGCCGTGCTGTAGCACCTCAAGCTCAACTAGCACCAGTACAACAAGTTGCGGCACCTGTAGCTGCTCCTGTTGCAGAAGCAGCTCCTGTTGCAGAAGCAGCTCCTGTTGCTACAGCACCTATCGCTGAAGCTCCAGCAGAAGTTGCTGGTCATAAAGTTTGTTCTCCAATGGTTGGTACGTTCTACGGCGCTTCAAGCCCAGACGCAAAACCATTTGTTAAAGTTGGTCAACAAGTTACTGCTGGCGATACACTTTGTATCGTTGAAGCAATGAAAATGATGAACCAAATTGAAGCGGACAAGTCTGGTACTGTTACTGCTATTTTAGTTGAAGACGGTAACCCGGTTGAATTCGATCAACCACTTGTTGTGATCGCATAATAGAGGTCACTATGTTAGATAAATTAGTTATCGCAAACCGTGGTGAAATTGCACTACGTATCTTGCGAGCATGTAAAGAGCTTGGTATTAAAACGGTTGCAGTTCACTCTACTGCTGACCGTGATTTAAAGCATGTATTGCTTGCTGATGAAACCATTTGTATTGGTCCTGCACGCAGTGCCGACAGCTACTTAAACATTCCTCGCATTATTAGTGCGGCAGAAGTGACAGGTGCTGTTGCTGTTCATCCAGGTTACGGCTTCTTAGCTGAAAATGCTGACTTCGCAGAGCAAGTTGAGCGTTCTGGCTTTATCTTTGTTGGTCCTAAAGCGGAAACTATCCGCATGATGGGCGACAAAGTATCTGCGATTACATCAATGAAAAAAGCTGGCGTACCTTGTGTACCTGGTTCTGATGGCCCGCTAGATAATGACGAAGCGAAAAACAAATCATTTGCAAAACGCATTGGCTACCCTGTAATCATCAAAGCCTCTAGTGGTGGCGGTGGTCGTGGTATGCGTGTTGTTCGTGCAGAAAAAGATCTAATCGAAGCAATCGCAATGACTCGTGCTGAAGCAACAGCTTGTTTTGGTGACGGTACGGTTTACATGGAAAAATTCCTTGAAAACCCTCGCCACATCGAAGTTCAAGTAATTGCCGATGGTCAAGGTAATGCGATTCACCTTGGTGAGCGTGACTGCTCTATGCAGCGTCGTCACCAGAAAGTAGTTGAAGAAGCACCAGCACCAGGTATTACCGAAGAAATGCGTAAATACATCGGTGAGCGCTGTACACGTGCGTGTATCGATATTGCTTACCGCGGTGCGGGTACATTTGAATTCTTATACGAAAACGGTGAGTTCTACTTTATTGAGATGAACACACGTATTCAAGTTGAGCACACAATTACTGAAATGGTAACGGGTATCGACTTAATCAAAGAGCAACTGCGTATTGCCGCAGGTCAACCTCTTTCGTTTACTCAAGAAGACATCAAACTACGTGGTCACTCAATTGAGTGTCGTATCAATGCTGAAGATCCTGTTCGCTTCCTACCTTCACCGGGTAAAATTGAGCGTTTCCATGCACCAGGTGGTATGGGCGTTCGTTGGGAATCTCACATTTATACAGGCTACACAGTACCACCACATTACGATTCAATGATCGGTAAGTTAATCACTTACGGTGAAAATCGTGATGTTGCTATCGCTCGTATGAAAAACGCATTAAGCGAAATGATTGTGGAAGGCATCAATACAAATATCTCTTTACACCTAGATATTATGAATGATGAGAACTTCCAACACGGCGGTGCAAACATCCATTACCTTGAGAAAAAATTAGGCCTTCAATAGAACGCAATTTTTCATCTTAAGTTAAAGAAGTAAATAAAGGCCGCGAGTGATTACACTCACGGCCTTTTTCTATGGTAAAATTCGCCGATATTTTCAACTAAACAAAGTGATCCCCATGCCTTGGATTCAAGTAAAACTAAATGCAACATCTGAAAATGCTGAACAAATCAGTGACATGCTAATGGAAGAGACGGGTGCTCTTTCTATAACGTTTTTAGATGCAAAAGATGTCCCTATCTTTGAACCTCTTCCAGGAGAGACTCGTTTATGGGGCGAAACGGATATTGTTGCTCTTTATGATGCAGAAACCGACATGGATTTAGTGATTGCACAATTAAAAGCAAGCACGGTACTTGATGATAACTTTGCTTATAAAGTTGAACAACTTGAAGACAAAGACTGGGAACGTGAATGGATGGATAACTTCCACCCAATGAAGTTTGGTGAGCGCTTATGGATTTGCCCAAGCTGGCGTGAAATCCCTGAGCCAGATGCGGTTAATGTTATGCTTGATCCTGGCCTTGCGTTTGGTACAGGCACGCATGCAACCACAGCACTTTGTCTTGAATGGCTAGAAAGTATTGACCTTAAAGGCAAAACCGTTATCGACTTTGGCTGCGGTTCTGGCATCTTAGCGATCGCAGCGATCAAACTAGGTGCTGCAAAAGTCGTTGGGATCGACATTGATCCTCAAGCGATCACCGCATCAAAAGACAATGCCGCTCGTAATGGCGTAGCCGATCAACTTGAATTATTCTTACCTCAAGATCAGCCAGAGAACCTTGTTGCAGACGTCGTTGTTGCTAATATTCTTGCAGCCCCACTTCGTGAACTTTCAAGTATTATTACCGCTCACGTTGCTCCTGGTGGCGTGCTAGCTATGTCTGGTGTCTTGGATACTCAAGCAAATGATGTTGCTTCATACTACGCAGATAACTTCACCCTTGATGCTATTGCCGAGCAGCAAGAATGGTGCAGAATCTCAGGAATTAAGAAGTAATCGTCCCTCAGACCTACTCTTCCTAAAAAAAACTTCAATGCCTCAATACTAAATTTGAGGCATAAAACCGCCTAATTGACTGAAATATAAACAAATTGCATAAACTATTTGTAAATGCTCAAAATTTGGTCTTTTCAGGCGAGCAAAAAATGCGTAAAATGCGCGCCCTTGCTGACACAAACGTGTGTGGATGTTTTGCAGATAGGTAAATATACATTAAAGAACAATCTTATCGTTGCTCCTATGGCTGGTGTAACCGATAGGCCTTTTCGTGAGTTATGTATGCGCTATGGTGCAGGCATGGCTGTGAGCGAAATGATGTCTTCTAACCCAAAACTATGGAAAACATCTAAGTCCCAAAATCGCATGGTACATGAAGGTGAATCTGGTATTCGCTCGGTACAAATTGCGGGGGCAGATCCACAGTTGATGGCGGAAGCTGCGCAACACTGTGTTGAAACCGGTGCTCAAATCATCGATATCAATATGGGGTGCCCTGCTAAGAAGGTGAATAAGAAACTTGCTGGTTCCGCATTATTACAGCGACCTGATTTGATTGAAGAGATCTTATTAGCCGTTGTAAATGCCGTTGACGTTCCGGTAACTCTGAAAACGCGTACAGGCTGGGATCCAGACAACCGAAACTGTGTTCAGGTTGCAAAAATGGCGGAGCAATGTGGCATCCAAGCTTTAGCGCTTCATGGGCGAACCAGAGCTTGTATGTACAAAGGTGAAGCTGAATACGACAACATTAAAGCGGTAAAAGAAGCGATTTCTATTCCGGTTATAGCGAACGGTGATATCGACTCACCGGAAAAGGCTCGTTTTGTGCTTGAGTATACAGGCGCTGACGCTTTAATGATCGGCCGTCCTGCACAAGGTAGGCCATGGATTTTTAAAGAAATCCAACATTATTTAGAAACGGGCGAAATCATGCCACCTCTTCCAATTGAAGAAGTGAAGACCACTTTACTTGGTCATGTCCATGCGCTTCACCAGTTTTATGGTGAATTTTTAGGCCCTCGCATTGCTCGTAAGCATGTGGGTTGGTACTTAAAAGAGCATGAGCAAGCAACCGATTTCCGCCGCAGCTTTAACGCGATAGAGGACGCTTCACAGCAACTCCATCAACTTGAAAGCTATTTCGACCACGTTGCATCATAATAAAAGAAGAGCTAAACAGAATATGTTCGATCAATCTATGACTTCAGAAGCATTAACAGTTACAACAGTTACAGCACAAGACCAAATTACTCAGAAACCACTACGTGATTCTGTTAAGGCTTCGCTGAAAAACTACTTAGGCCAACTAAATGGTCAAGAAGTTAACGACTTATATGAATTAGTATTAGCTGAAGTAGAGCAACCTCTACTAGACATGATCATGCAGCATACTCGCGGCAACCAAACTAAAGCAGCAAACATGATGGGTATCAACCGTGGTACGCTTCGTAAAAAACTTAAAAAATACGGCATGAACTAGTCACGCCTTATTTCGAAAATTTAAAGCAGTGTTAAGCAATTAACGCTGCTTTTTTTATATCTAAGATAACGGCATTCATCTCTTTCTTTGATCAACAGATATAAAAAAACCGATACTACATTTCTGTAATATCGGCTTTTAAATCTCTTACCTACTATGGCGGCCAAGCTCGTTTCTTGCCACCACCAGCACCAGCTCCTGAGCGAATAAGCTCAACGGCTTTTGCTGTTTTTTCTTCAATGCCTTTTAAACGCTCATCAAGTTCACTTAAATCAGCTGCGGCTCCCGCGGTATTCGAACCTTGAGCACCAACACCATCAATCATTTTAGCGATCTTGGCATTCTGAGCTTCAATACGCTTAATACGAGCATCAAGCTCCATTACTGCCTTCCCTTGCTCACTGATTTTTTTATCGATAACTTTCAGAGCGGAAAGCAATTTCATTACGTATTGTTTTTCCATTAATTGGCTCTCACCTAATTGTCGCTCGTATTCTTTCCACTAATTATCGACCATTTTATCAACATCTTGAGTAAACAGGCACAATAATTTATGCTTTTTTCTCTTCTAACTCAGCTAAGGCAGAAAGAATAGAGCAATGAGAGGCATCTTCGTCAACATGACCACAACAAGCATCATTAATTCGCTTTAGCGCGGTTCTAATTTCAGTGAGTTGCTCAATCTTTTTATCTATTGTATTTAGTTTAGTTTGAGTAATCGCTTTTACCTCAGCGCAACTGTGCTTTGTTGCTTCCAATCTAATGTCGAGTAACTCTTGTATTTCATCTAACGTTAAGCCCAACTGCTTAGCTTTTAAAATAAAACGAATTTGAGCAAGATTATCATCATTATAAAGACGATACCCACTACTGCTTCTGCCTGATGGTATAAGTAACCCATTTTTCTCATAAAAGCGTAATGTGTCGTTAGTTACATTACATCGTTTTGCCAACTCTCCAATCAAATACATTTTCATTTCGTCTTTTCCCTCTCTTTATGCGCTTTATTTGTATCGTTTTTTAATAAAAATGACATCTTTTTCTATGGATGCAATCGATTGCGCGAGCTTTTTTGTTTAAGTTTAGTTAGAATATGCACCATTACGTTAATACAACACTTAATACTTTACTCTTTTCAATTAGGGTGTTTCCCAAAACTGGCCAATATCTGCTTCTCCTTAAACAAGAAATAGAGCAGAACAAGTTCATTTTTGGCAAAAATCCTAACTTAATTCTAAAGGAAGAAAGTAGTCATGAATAACGCACGTCCGATCCGTCGCGCGCTAATTAGCGTATCTGATAAAACTGGTATTGTAGAATTTGCTCAAGCACTGACTGAGCGCGGAGTAGATATCCTATCTACTGGTGGTACCGCTCGTCTGCTTGCTGAAAAAGGCATCTCAGTAACTGAAGTATCTGATTACACAGGCTTCCCAGAAATGATGGATGGCCGCGTTAAAACTCTTCATCCTAAAGTTCATGGTGGTGTACTTGGTCGTCGTGGCCAAGATGACGGCATTATGGAACAGCATGGCATCAACCCTATCGATATGGTTGTTGTTAACCTATACCCATTTGCAGAAACCGTAGCAAAAGAAGGTTGCACCCTTGCTGACGCTGTTGAGAACATCGATATCGGTGGCCCAACAATGGTTCGTTCTGCAGCAAAAAACCACAACGACGTTACCATCGTTGTAAACGCGCACGACTACGATCGCGTTATTACTGAAATGGACGCTAACGAGAAATCTCTTACTCAAGCAACTCGCTTTGATTTAGCTATCGCAGCCTTCGAGCACACCGCTTCTTATGATGGCATGATTGCTAACTACTTCGGTACTATGGTTCCTTCTTATGGAGAGAACAAGGAAGGTGATGAAGAGAGCAAATTCCCACGCACGTTCAATCAACAGTTCGAGAAAAAACAAGACATGCGCTACGGTGAGAACAGCCATCAAGCAGCGGCATTCTACGTTGAAGCCAATCCTGAAGAAGCATCAGTGTCTACTGCTCGCCAAATCCAAGGTAAAGCCCTGTCTTACAACAACATCGCTGACACTGACGCGGCACTTGAGTGTGTAAAAGAGTTCGATGAACCTGCATGTGTGATTGTTAAGCACGCTAACCCATGCGGTGTTGCCCTAGGTAACAATATTCTTGAAGCTTATGACCGCGCATTCAAAACAGATCCAACGTCTGCATTTGGCGGTATCATCGCATTCAACCGTGAGTTAGACGCAGCAACAGCAACAGCGATCACTGAGCGTCAATTCGTTGAAGTTATCATCGCTCCTTCTGTTTCTGCTGAAGCAGTAGAAATCGTAGCGGCTAAGAAAAACCTTCGCCTACTTGAATGTGGTGAGTGGACGTCTAAAACAACTGGCTTTGACGTGAAACGCGTTAACGGCGGTTTGCTAGTTCAAGATCGCGACCAAGGCATGGTTTCTGAAGATCAGCTTAAAGTGGTTTCTAAACGTCAACCAACGGCTGAAGAGTTAAAAGATGCACTGTTCTGCTGGAAAGTAGCTAAATACGTTAAATCTAACGCGATTGTTTACTCTAAAGGTGACATGACTATAGGTGTTGGCGCAGGCCAAATGAGCCGCGTTTACTCTGCGAAAATCGCCGGTATTAAAGCCGCTGATGAAGGTTTGGTTGTTGAAGGTTGTGCAATGGCATCAGATGCATTCTTCCCATTCCGTGACGGTATCGACGCGGCAGCAGAAGCTGGTATCAAATGTGTTATCCAACCGGGTGGTTCTATGCGTGATGATGAAGTTATCGCCGCTGCCGATGAACATGGTATGGCAATGATCTTTACGGGTATGCGTCACTTCCGCCACTAGTTCTCTTGTCATCATTGGGGCGGTAACTGCGTTGACTACGCCTTGTTAGCGCTCCCACTGATTTAAAGAGACCTCGAATAGTTGAATCGCGTAAGCACCAACTACTTTGAGCAAAACTTATTATTTTGTTTTTTTAAATATTCCGATATTTGAAATACGTAGAGCAAATCAGTGACTTTAGTTCAAGGAAAACACGCAGAGCTTATGACCATAAGTGAGCATGTTTGACACAGAAATAAAGGCTCTGAAGCAGCTATAAGGATTTTAAAACATGAATGTATTGATTATTGGTGCCGGCGGTCGTGAGCACGCACTAGGTTGGAAAGCAGCACAAAACCCAAACGTTGAAACGGTATTTATCGCTCCAGGTAATGCAGGTACAGCGCTTGAACCAAAACTAGAAAACGTAGCGATTGATGTTGAAGACATAACAGCTCTTGTGGCCTTTGCAAAAGAGAAAGCAATTGAGCTGACAATCGTTGGCCCTGAAGCTCCATTAGTTATCGGCGTTGTTGATGCATTCCGTGACGCAGGATTACCTATATTTGGCCCTACAAAAGCAGCAGCACAACTAGAAGGCTCTAAAGCGTTTACTAAAGACTTTTTAGCTCGTCATGATATCCCAACAGGCTCTTATGCAAACTTTACTGAAATTGAACCTGCATTAGCTTACGTGCGTGAACAAGGCGCACCGATTGTCGTTAAAGCTGATGGCCTTGCTGCCGGTAAAGGCGTTATCGTTGCAATGACACTAGAAGAAGCAGAAGACGCGATTAAAGATATGCTAGCAGGCAATGTCTTTGGTGAGGCTGGTAGCCGCGTCGTTATTGAAGAGTTTTTAGAAGGTGAAGAAGCAAGCTTTATCGTGATGGTTGATGGCGCAAGTGTTCTACCAATGGCAACTAGCCAAGATCACAAACGTGTGGGAGATAAAGATACAGGCCCTAATACCGGGGGGATGGGCGCGTACTCTCCTGCTCCTGTTGTTACTCCTGAAATCCATAATCGTATTCTAGAAGAAGTTATCTATCCTACGGTTCGTGGAATGGATGCTGAAGGCGCTCCTTACACTGGATTTTTATATGCTGGTTTGATGATTGATGCTGATGGCACGCCAAAAGTCATCGAATACAACTGTCGCTTTGGTGATCCAGAAACACAACCTATTATGATGCGTATGGAATCGGATCTTGTTGAACTTTGTCTAATGGCTATCGACGAGAAACTGGATGAAGCAGAATCTAAATGGGATCCACGCGCTTCTATCGGTGTTGTTCTTGCTGCTGGTGGCTATCCAGCGGATTATGCAAAAGGAGACGTTATTTCGTTGCCTTCAGAAGGAGCTGAAGGTCAAAAGATCTTCCACGCAGGCACCACAAATAACGAAGCTGGCGACGTTGTGACAAATGGCGGCCGCGTACTTTGTGCAACAGCATTAGGAAATACAGTCTTAGAAGCTCAGCAACGTGCGTACGAGTTAACGAAACAAGTAAGCTGGAATGGAATGTTCCATCGCAATGACATTGGTTACCGTGCCATTGCGCGTGAATTAGAAGATAAGTAATGACTTAACTTACAAATAACAGCTACAGAAAAACAAAAGGCGCTATCACAGCGCCTTTTTATATCAATGTAACTAATTAAATGATCTATTTTCCTGCGTAATAATGATCAAATAATTAATGAAGTTGGTATTACTCTTCAATTAATTCAGGTCGATCTACACAAGTGTAGCTATCATCTGTTAACAACAATAATTCAGACATTTTTAATACTTTTTTATCGCGATTTTTCTCTTCACCTAAAAATGAGATAAAACTGTCTAAGCCGGATAATCGTGCGACGACAAAATTCGGTAAGATTTGATTGAATTCTAATTGATCGTATTGCTGACCATCGCAAGAATAAAATGTTTCGCCATCCCACTCACCTTGATATAAAGCAACACCTTCTTTATCCAAACCTTCTACCTTTGTGATTAAATACTTAGATTGGTCTTGGAATTGAGCAAGTTGATTAGGCATCAATGGGAATATACGACCCTCTTTACGATAGCGTTGATACACTGCCTCTCCATTGCCATTATAACGAACGTGCATCATGTAAGGGATGAGGCCGTCAGTATTATCTAACATCTCACCTTCACGAACGGCTTCGACTAATACGTTTTTTTCCCAGCGATAAGTTGTTTTATACCAACCATAATCACCCATAGTAACGTAATCTGACGCAGTTAGAGACTGTTGTAGTCGACGTGTATACCAATAGTAACTGGTTGCATCACCTTGGATTTGACCACCGGTTAAGGTGACTGATTTGATGCGTTGCTCATCTGATGGGCTTGATGAACAGCCAAAAAGAAATGCAGAGAGAAGTAAGGTAGATAGAATGCGCTTCATAAAAATGCCGAGTTAAGGGTTAACTCGGCAAAGTATATCTTAGTTCACTGATTCTTTCAGTGCTTTACCAGCAACAAATGCAGGAACATTCGCAGCTTTGATTTGAATCTCGTCACCAGTCTTAGGGTTGCGACCAGTGCGTGCTGCACGATGATTAACTTTAAAAGTACCAAAGCCGATAAGTTGAACTTGCTCGCCATCTTTAAGTGCGCCAGTTACGCCTTCTAGAGTCGCTTCAAGAGCTGCTTTTGCTTGTGCTTTTGATAGGTCTGCTTTTTCAGCAATAGCATCAATTAACTGGGTTTTATTCATTAGGGTTTCCCTTCTATTTTTTGAAATCCTAGTAACTCTAATGCATAAAGCCCCCATCTGGCAAAGGTTTGTCACACTTCTTGCTACAGAATGCGCGTTCTTTAGACACAAACTGAGTAACGTCTCACAATTTGTCACTATTTTTCATTTGTGAGGCATTGCTTTTTGGCCGATCAGCACCCATTTTATAAGGGCTTGCTTACTTTTTTGAGATTAATAATGTTTATTTTATCCATCTATATTGCCATTTCTATTAGCGTATCCTTCATTTGTTCTGTACTTGAGGCTATTTTACTTAGTATCAGCCCAAGCTATTTGGCTCAAATGCGTCAAGAGAACCACCCTGCTGCCGAAAGATTAACGCAACTAAAAAACAATGTAGATCGCCCTTTAGCGTCAATTTTAACCCTAAATACTATTGCCCATACTGCGGGTGCTGCGGCTTCTGGTGCTCAAGCGTCTATCGTTTTCGGTAGTGAGTGGCTAGGTGTTTTCTCTGCGTTCTTAACGTTCGCAATCTTATTATTTTCTGAAATTGTACCGAAAACTATCGGTGCAACCTACTGGCGCCAACTCGCTCCAATGGCTGCAAGAATGCTGCATTGGATGGTGCTGTTATTAAGCCCTGTTGTTTGGGCGTCAGAGCAATTAACTAAACGTTTAGCTCGTGGACATCAAGCGCCAAAATTACGAGATGAAATTGCTGCTATGGCCACGCTTGCAAAAGAGAATGGTGAATTTGCAGAAGGTGAGTCAAAAATCTTAACTAATATTCTAAATATTAGAGATGTACCAGTGACTCAAGTCATGACACCAAGAACCGTTTTATTTCGTGTTAATGCTGAAATGACGGTGGAAGACTTTATAAAAGATTGCGCAGAAACCCCATTTTCACGTCCATTAGTTTACAGTGAAGACAGCGATAACATTGTTGGCTTTATCCATCGCTTAGAATTATTCTCTGCAATGCATAAAGGCCAAGGAAAACGCCTTCTTGGTTCTGTTATGCGCCCAATTCAAGTCGTTATCAGTACTTCAACACTACCGAAAGCATTTGAACACTTAATGAAACACAGAGCACAGTTAGCGCTCGTGATTGATGAATACGGCACGGTACAAGGCCTGCTTACTTTAGAAGATATCTTTGAATATATGGTTGGTGAAGAGATCATTGATGAAGCAGATAAAACTACAGATATGCAGCAACTAGCTCAACAGCGTTGGACTAACTGGAAAAACAAGCACGGTGTTATCGATAATACCGATGTAGAAGAAGAGAAAGAATAGTTAAAGGTGTTAGCAAGCCCCTTTAAATTAAAAAACCGATGAATATTCATCGGTTTTTTTTGTAACGTCAGAAAATTAGTAATCTAGCTCTAGACCGATATTACTTACATTCTCGTCTCTTAGTTCTTGGCGTAAGTCTTTAATTAAATCAATATCACGCTCTTCTGCTTCACGAAGTGGTCGGAAAATTGCCCACTGGACATCCCACTCTTCACAAATCACATCAATGTCTTTTTGATTTTCATCTGTCACTTCTTCGCCCGTTTGCGCTTCAACCAGCTGAGCAACTGTCATTACTGATAGCTGGCTAATCTTAAACATGGCTTCTTCTAATACATCACGATCTAAGATCCCGTGTAAGAAAGTCGATAACGCAACACAAGCATCAATTGCTGGGTAAGTCAGGTAAATTGAATCATCATCTAACTCAGGGATCATTTCTTCTAGCTTTTCTAATTGACGTTCAAAATTAATCTTGGCATTTTTAACGGTCAATAATTCCCAAATACTATCGAGTATAACGCGATAGGTTTGAGGCTCAGCAAAGCCGGTTGCTTCACAGTAATGTACGTAATTTGGGTACATACGCTCACATAAAGAAGCCATAAAAGTAATTTGTTGCCATGGTTCAAACTTTTCTAAACGAACTTGGATAGGATTGCGTAACATATACGATTCTACACTATAAAAAAATGACGCTTTAAGTGTACTTGATAACCACGAATGACAAAAGGAAGGTTATGAACAAATTACTTATCATTTCAAAAGAAAAAGAGAGCTACCTCTCACTTTTTGAGCTATAGGATCTTCCTGATCTTGAAATTTGTCATGATCTTAGAAAAGCCGATATTATCCTTGCCGATCCACCACTCATTTCTGAATTACTAAATCAATTTAAATCTGTTGAGTGGATTTTGACAACGGTTATTAAAAATAAAAGCCTGTGATATAACAGGCTTCACTGCGTTATGCTTGTGGTGCTGCGGCAAGCTTTGCTCGAATAAACTCAAGATGATCAAGATAAATCAAATCGGATACCTGACGAATCACCGCCTCTTCCATTGGTTCAATCACACCATCGGCATACGCTACCGTCCACATGGCTTCGATTAGATCGTAACGCTCATTTGGCATCAATGCTCTCAACTTAGTCGTAAACTCATATAAAGACGTTGAGGCTTTACTTTTAGCCGTAGCTTCACACAATAAAGTCTTTGCTTGTTCGTCGTTAATATCAAATAATTTACTTAATAGCTGTAATTTTGCGTTATCTTCTCTTTCATCACTCTGGTGATCGGCACCTGATACTTCACATAATAAAGACGCCATTGCTAAATGCATCGAAGCGACTTCACCTGCACTACCGTCACTCGCTTCATGCATGACTTTTTTTAATAGCGTACTCAATTTCTTAAACATAAAAACTCTCAATACCGATAATTAATAATATGACCATTTAAGTATAGATCTGTTCCAAT